>JAEYTU010000127.1 GCA_023433825.1 Planctomycetota bacterium | reverse complement strand
GTGCCGGTGGACCCGGTACAGGTGCACCGATGCATCGACGGCGGCGACCTTTTGCGGGTCGCGCCACCACGCGTCGTCGACCGACACGAGTCGGCCACGCAACGGGCGGCTCGCATCCGACGCCAGGAACACGGCGAGTTCGGCCGCCTGCGCCGGCGTCCGGTTGTTCGCACGTTGCGGATGCGGCACACCGGTTCGCGCCTCCTCGGCGGCAACGGCGGCGAGGTCGGCTTCGTTCCAGACCTGACCGGGCTCGATCCCGTTGACGCGGATGTCGGTCTCCCAAAGTTCGGCCGTCAGTTGGTCGGTCAATCGACACAGCCCGGCCTTCGCGCACGCATACGCCGTCGCGTTCCAGCCGACCATCGGGAAGAACGCGCCGGCGCCGACGCAGGTCAAGATCACGCCGCGGTTGCGCGCACGCATCTGCGGCAGCACGGCGGCGACGCCATGGAACGTCGCGAACAGGTTCTGCGCGACGACGCGTTCGAACAGTTCCGGATCGATCGTGTCGATCGGCTCGAAGCCCCCACCCCCACCGGCGATCGCAGCGAAGACGTCGACCTGTCCGAAGCGGTCCGTCGCCGCAGCGACGAGCGCCTCGCAATCGGCACGGCGCGTCGCGTCGGTCGGCACGGCGAGCGCGCCACCGCCAGCCGCCGCGATCTGCGCGACGGTTTCGTCGAGCAGCGCAGCGCGCCGCCCGGCGACGACGACCTTAGCGCCGGCCTGCGCGAAACCGATCGCGACGCCGCGCCCGATGTTGAACCCACCGCCGGTCACGACGGCGACGCGGCCCTCGAGTGGTCGCGCGTTCACGACGCCATCACGACGGTGCAGCGCCCTCGATCCGCTGCCGACGCACCTTCGCGCGGTGGCTGAACGACGCCTTGACGTCGGGCCGCCCCATGTTGGCGACCGAGCAGTTCGCGCAGACGTCGCGCAACTTCATGTGATAGAGCTGGCTGCGAAGCTCGCGGTACTTCGGCCCGGTCCAGATCTCGGCGAACGTCTGCGACTTGAAGTCGCCGAACGTCGAGAACTCGAACCAGCAGCCGCACGGGAACACGGTGCCGTCCGGATTGACGTGGATGTAGTACCACGGGAAGTAGCACGGCCGGCTGTGGCTGTCCTTGTCGCGCGCCTTCAGCAGGAACTCGCGGTTCTTGTGGTTCAGGTACTCGGCGACCTCGATCGAACCGGCGATCGCGCCCGGGTCAGCGCTCGGTGCGACCAACGCCTGACCGCCGCCGGCGTCGCTGCGCGTCTGGTCGAGCGCGTCGCCGGTCGACGCGAGGTCCTCGGCGATCGGGATCGGCATGACGACCTGCATGCCGATCTCGTCCGCGACCTGCTGCGCGCGCGCCATCGTGTCGTTGCACAGCTTCGGGTCGTTCATCAACGACTCGTCCTCGATCCCGAGGCCACCCATGATCGCCATGTGGACGAAGTTCATGTAGCGGACGCCACGCGCGTGGAAGAACCGGATCATGTCCGGCACCTCGCGGATGTTGCTGCGCATCAGCACGCACGTCATCGACAGCTCGGGGAAGCGCGATCCGCGCGTCCGCTTGCGGTCGGCGATCAAATCGAACTTGCGCAGGAACGGCTCCCACTTGGCCGGCGTGCGGATCTTCTCGAACGTCTCCTTCGTCCCGCCGTCGCAAGAGATCGTCAGCAACGGCATCTGCACGTCGATGACCTTGTCCATGATCTTCTCGGTCAGCGACAACGCGTTCGTCGAGAAGTGGAAGTTCGGCACCTCGTACTTGCGGCACAGTTCGAGCGCGAGCGGGAGGTCGGGCGCCATCAGCGGCTCGGCGCTCGACGACAGGACGACGTCGTGCGCCCGCGGGAACAGTTCGGCGGCGACCTTCTCCAGCAGCCCGCCGCCCATCGTCGTCGCGTTCTCCTGGAAGTCGGGGTGCGCGAAGTGGCACATGATGCACCGCAGTTGGCAGCGGGTGACCATGTCCAGCTTCACACGCAGGAAGCGGCGTTCGCGAATGACCGGCATCTCGTCGTCGTCCTCGGGGGAAGCGCAGCAGGTTACCCCGGAGCGCGTCGCATTCGCGCGCGTGATGTCGCGCGCGTACGGGAAGACCCGTTCGCACGGCGCGCGAGGCACGCCCGATTCACGTCTGCTTCGCGACGACGACGAATGCACGAACGACGTGTCGCGCATCGATGGCAACGTGTCCCGCCACTGGGACGATTCGCGCGCAGATCGCCGCTGCCGACGACGTGATCCGCGCGGCGCGCACATTGCTCGGCGCCGATTCATTTGTTGGCGCGCGCCGGGCGCTCCCTAGAATCCCCGCCGCTTTCCCACAGGCCGCGCGCCTCGCCGAGTCGGAAGTTCCGGCGACAGCGGAGTTCGCGGCAACCGACCGACCGAAGGAAACCTGACAGGAAGCCTGACATGACGAGGAAGGCCCTCCGCGCGGGCATGCTCGGACTCGTTCCGATGCTGCTCGTGCTGCTCTCCGGATGCGCGGGACCCGAACGCGCGCCGCACCAACCGATCAAGGGTGTCGACACGTTCGACAACAAGGTCGACAACCCAAACGACAAGACCACCCCCGGACGGACCGTCGACGCGACTCCCGAGTCGCGCGAGACGCCGCCGGTGGCGGCTCCGACACCGACGCCGACGACGCCGCGGGACACCGCGACGCCGCCGGCGGCGGGCGGCCGGACCGGGTTTCTCGACGCTTTCATCGTCAAGGTCGCGCGCGCGACGCAGCAGCAGCCGGGCATCGTCGCCGTGCTGCCGGCGCTGTCCCGCGAAGAGCCCGGCAAGACGCTGTACGTGAACGGGCTCGGCGAATGGCTGGCGACGGAGACGGCGGACGGTCTCGAACGGGAAGGGGTGCGGGGGGTCCTGTCGGGTGCCGGTCTCGTCAACGACCTGAAGGCCGCCAATCGCGGCCTCGACAGTTGGCGCGGGCTCGACGACGTCTACTGGATGGCGGACCGGGTCGGCGCCGCCTACGTCGTCTCGGGCACGGCCTACGTCCGCGAGTTCGATCGGATGTCGCGCGACGAGTCGCTCGACATCGTCTGGGAATGCCGCCGAACCAGTGATCGCGAGGTCGTCGCGTCGATTCGCGAGCGGCTCGGCGCCGGCGCGCAGGCGCAGGAGCTGTTCCGGTTCTACAAGCTCGACTCGGACTGGCGGATCGGGGCCGACGCGCCGCCGTTCGCGCCGAGCTTCGAAGCGGAGTTCCGGATCCTCGCGCAGCAACTCGCGCTGCGCGTCGCCGGTAAGCACGGCCGCGCACTCGCGGGCAAGAACGTCCGCGTCATGCCGACGACGCTGCGCAGCAATGCCGGCGTCGGTGCCGACCTGCAGACGTTCGCGTCGGCGTTCGATCGCGCGTTCGCCGTCGAGGAACGCAAGGCCGCGGCGGCCGGCAACACCGACGCCGAACTCGCGACACTCGCCACCGGACCCGTCACCGTCGCCGGCAAGGAGTACGCGACGTTCGGCGCCGCGCTCGACGCGTTCCGCGAACGCTGGAACACCTACAAGGCGTCGCCGGCCGGCGCGCTGGCGGTCGACATCGCGCGCAACGTGACCGAGCGACTGCGCGCGGCGACGGGCGACAGCTTCCGCGTGCTGCCCGACGAGACCGATCGCGAGGCGCTGCTCGGCGTGATCCGCGGCGAGGCGCGCGCCTATCGCAACGACGCCGCCGTCGACCCGCAGTCGATCGCCGCCCTGCGCGCACGCGGCGCCGACTTTCTGATCGAGACGACGCTGCGGCCGGCGCTCGCGACCTACCAACTCCGGCTCGTCCTGCGCGATCTGCGCACCGGGACCGAGCTGACCGAGGCCGTCGACGTCGACCCGATGTTCAAGGACGAGATGGAGAAGGTCGTCGGTCGATGACGCGTTGCGCCCGAACACCGACCTCGCACCCAACCCAGCATTCGAACCGAAAGGAACCCCAGACCCCGATGAAGTCCCAAACCTTGCGTTGCGGCCTCGCCGCTGCTCTCGCCCTCCTCGTCACCGCCTGCGCCGGCGGCCCGCGCGCCCGCGTGATGGCCGACTCCGATCAGGATCTCGTCGGCACCCGCGCGGCCGGTGCCGAGACGTTCGACCGACTGATCTCCGGATCGGTCGAGAAGCTGCTCAGCAGCCGCGTCGCCGCGATGTCCGGCCTCGGCACGAAGCGAATCGCGATCCTGCCGGTCGAGAACAAGTCCGCCGAAGAGCTCGGCGACTGGCGCGACCAGATCTACGAACTGATCGCGACGTCGATCAACCAGTCGCAACGCTTCAAGACGATCAGCCCGAACTTCGTCTCGGCGGCGCTGCGCGAAGCGCGCATCCAGGGCGACGACCTCTACCTGCCGCGCGGACGTCGCGCGCTCGCGGCCGCACTCGAACAGAAGGGCGCCCCCGTCGACATGATGATGGTCAGCACGCTGACGACCGGCACGACGGATCCGGGCATGGACCTGACGCAGCGCAACTACATGCTGTCGCTGACGCTGATCGACATTCAGACCGGCGAGGAGGAGAAGGTCGCGACGCGCCTGCGGAAGGAGTACCAGCGCTGATCGACCGCGAGCCACGCGATGCGCCTGACCTCCTTCTTCGCCGTGATGGCCGTCGCGTTCGCCGGCTGCGCCACCGACCCGATGCCGCAGGTGCGGCAGTGGTACGCGACCGGTGACTACGTGCTCGCGCGCGACGCGCTCGCGCAGCAGGTCGCGAACGGCGGCGACGACACGCACCTGTATCGCGCCGAGAAGGCGATCCTCGACCTCGCCGTCGCCGATCCGGTCGCGGCCGTGCGCGAGCTGCGCGCGGCACGCGACCGCTACGACGAGCTGTCGGGCGGCGACGCGCTCGGGTGGTTCGGCTCGGTGCTGCTCGACGACCGGCAGCTGACCTACCAGGGCTACGACTACGAGAAGGTGCTGCTGCGCGCGCTACTGGCGCTCGCCGACCTCAGCGCCGGCGGCAGCGACGCGCGCGCGTATGCGCTGCAGGTCTTCGAGACGCAGCAGCGGTTGATGCAGCAGTTCGAGGACCAGGACGGCGAAAAGCCGAAGCTGCGCTACAAGCTCGTCGCGTTCGGTCACTACCTGCGTGCGATCCTCGACGAGGACGATCCGCTGCGCCGCGACGAAGCGCGCCGGAACTTCGCGAAGGTCATCGAACTCGAGCCCGGGTTCACACGCGCGCGCGACGACCTCGAGCGCGTGACGAACGGCGTCCCGTCGCAGCCGGGCCACGGCGTCGTCCACGTTCTGGCGCTGGTCGGCCGCGCGCCGTTCCGCGTCGAGGTCAACGAACCGGTCACGCAGGCGAGTCTTGCGATCGCGCAGTGGATCTGGACGTCGCAGCGGCGCCGCGCCGGGATCCCGAACATCACGGCCGTGCCGATTCCGGCCCTCGCCTACCACCAGGACAACCCGACGTCGGCGTTCGTCCTCGCGAACGGGATCGACGTCGGCGAGACGGCGACCGTGACCGACGTCGAGGCGACGGCGCGCGCCGAGTTCGACGCGATGCGCGATTCGATCGTCGCCCGCGCCGTGCTGCGGCGCGCGTTCAAGATTGCGATCACCGAAGGCGCGAAGGAGGCCGTCAGCCGCGACGACAAGCGCCGCGACGGCGTCCGCGGCGAACCCTTGGCCGACATCGGGCTCAGCATCGCCGGGTTGTTGTGGACCGCTTTCGAGTCGGCCGACTTGCGCTGCTGGAGCCTTCTGCCGGCGAGCTTCCAAGTGCTGCGCGTCGAGGTTCCAGCCGGCGAGCACGAGATCGCCGTCCAAGCCGCGCGCAACGGCCGCCCGACCGGCGCCGCACAACGCGTCCGCGTCGACGTGCGCGACGGCTACAACACCTACGTGGTCGCCTTGGTCCCGACGCTCGGCGCCGGACCGACCCCGCTGACGTCCCACCCCGCCGCGGTCGTTCTCGACACGCAGGCCCCATCCACGACGGAGAACACGGAGAACCATGTCCCACGCTGACACCAAGGGGCGCCGCATTCCCGCGCTCGTCGCCCTCGCGCTGAGCGCGACGCTCGCCGGCTGCTTCTATTCGAACCCGCACGACTCCCAGGGCCTTCGCCCGGTGTCGCGCTTCAACACGTCTCCGAACGGAGCGACCGTCACGCTGCCGCGCCTGAATCTGACGCTGTCGACGCCGTGCGATCTCGACGGCTACGACATCACGGCCGACGACGAGCTGATCGTCCGCAAGGAGGGCTACCGCACGGCCTACGTCAAGCTCGGCGAAGTCCCGCAGATCGCGCTCGGCACCTACGAACTGCGCTTGGAGAAACAATGAAGTCCCCGACTCTCGCCGTCCTCGTCGCACTCTGCGCGTCCACTGCAGCCGTCGTCGCACAGGGCGACGGAATTCGCGTTCTCGTCTTGCCGGCCACGGACGCCGGCCTGCGCGCCGACCTCTCGCGCGAAGTCGGGGAGCGCATCACGACGGCGCTGACGAAGCAGGGTGTCGCCGTCGTCGACTTCGCACAGGCGCTGCTGCTGGAGGAACGCAGTCGCGGCATCCTCGACGCGTGGATCGGCAAGAGCCGCGAGGGTGCGACGCCGGACATGCAACTCGCCGCTGTCGCCGCGGCGGACCTCGTGCTGCGCGTCGGCGTCGCCGTCGAACGTGAACTGCAGCAGCAGGGTCGCTACCGCGTGCAGGACCGCCTGCGCGTCCGGCTCGTCGGCGCCGACGATCCGCGCGTGCTGTGGAACGAGACGTTCGCCGCCGACGGGCAGTCGTTCGACGGCTACGCGCCGGCGCACCGACTCGCCGTAGATGCGATCGCCGACGCGTCGAATCCGACGTCCGCCGTCTCGCAGCTCGCCAAGAAGCTGACGGCGCTCGCCGAGGACGAACGCACGAACGGCTCGCTCGTGACGGTCGGCGTCTATGCCGATCGCGACGACCCGGCGCTCGCGGCCGCAATCGCCGAAGGGCTCGGCGGGCACGCCGACACCGTCAACGGCTCGGTCCAGCAAGTGCGCTCCGGCGCCGCGGCGACCGAGACCGGCGGGCGGCGCGCCTTCGCCGAGTTCACGCTCCGGACGAAGGGCGACGTGCGCAAGCTGCAGAGCGCACTGCACGAGACGATCCGCAAGGCGCCGGCGCCGGAAGGGCAGATTCACGAGGCCGCGTTCCTGTCGTCGCGCCGTCGCCTCGACCTGATCGTCCGGACGCGGACGCCCGAGACGACGCTCGCGAAGGAAGTCGAGAAGGTCGTGCAGGGCGCCGTCCGCAACCTGTTCGACGCGAATCAGGACTACCTGTCCGGCAAGAAGGTCACCGTTCTGCCGACGTCGATCCCGTCGGCGCGCGGCCTGCGCTCCGAGATGGACGGCGCCGTGCAGTCGGTCTGGAACGAGCAGAAGCGCCTCGAGGCGCAGCTCGCCAAGCAGGAGGGCGCCGACCCGAAGACACCGAACGTGCTCGACGTCGGCCCGGTGACGATCCGCGGCAAGACCTACCCGACGCTGCGCGAGGCGCAGGACGACGCGCGCAGCTCGGTCCGCAACTACTACCTGTCGAAGCCGGGCGCGCTGGCGACCGAGATCGGCCGACTCGTCGGCCGCGCACTCGAGACGGCCTCCGACAAGAAGAC
>JAEYTU010000112.1 GCA_023433825.1 Planctomycetota bacterium | reverse complement strand
TACTCGAACGCGACCGTCGATCCGAGTGCCAACTGCGCGAGCGGGATCCGCCAGACGACACTGCCGGTGTGGAGGCCGAGCGCGTCGAACATGTTCGCCGCGCACCACAGGTGCGTGGTCGTCTGCGCGACGTCGGGGAAGTCGAGCCACTCGCCGCTCGGCCGGCCGAAGTCCTGCGGCGTGAAGTACCAGTGCGTCCATCGCTGGGCGAGCACGTCGGGCCTGCCGACGGCGCGCGCGATCCGCACGCCACCACTGCGCGTCGTGGCGCTGTAGGCGTACTGCAACGCCCAGACCGTCATGTCGTGCCCGGCGACGTGGATCGCGCGCTGGGCGCAGCAGAACCCGGCGTCGGTCGCGGGGAAGCGCGTGTACGGATTGACGTGCGTCCACGACTGTCCGTGGTTCGGCGACACGGCGGCGAACCAGTTCCCGGTCTGCAGGACGACGTTGTCGTGCTGGGCGATCGACGGATCGGCCACCGTCGACATCGACGCGCCGTTCGGCACGACGGCGGCCTGCTTCCAGAATCGGAAGTCGCCCGGCGCGTGCGTTCGGACCGGCCCCGCAGGGTTGGCCAGCCGACTCGGCGGATCCATCGGCGGTGGTGACGAGGCGTCGGTCGCCGCAAGAGCCGGCAACCGATGCAACGGCGGCACGGCGACGAACGACGCGGGCGGCGGCGGCATGTCGACGGCGTTCGCCGCGGTCGTGTGTCCCGCCGGTGCTCGAAGACCAGTCGTCGCTGGCGCGGATCCGTGACCCGACTGCGCAGCGACGGTGCCGCACAGCAACCATGCGAACTTCGCGAGTGTCGATCGTCGTGGCAGCATCGGCTTCGGTGCGGACCGGAGCGGGCGAAGGCTACGCGAGGCGACGCGCGAGGAAAGAGTCGCCGTCGGTTCGCGGCGCGCGACGACGGGCTCCGCGGACTTGTCCACACGCATGACGCCGCCGACCATGCCGCGCCGCACGCACACACGCATCGCGGGCCGCGATGGGGCCGTGCTTGCCGGGGCCTTCCGTGCCGCTCGCGACTCCGTCCGCAAACGACCGTTGCCAATGAACGAACCCGACGAAACGTTGGATCACGCACGGGATCACGGCAACACCGGCCCATCGACCCTCCGATGGTTGCGAGTTGCCGGTGCCGACGCGGCGGCAGCGTTCGTGATCGAGCGTCTGCTCCGGACGATCGACGCCGCGGCGTCACCACCACTGATCGGGTTCGCGACCGGCGCCACGTTCGCACCTTTCTTCACGCGACTGGCGAACGCGTTCGCGTCGGGACGCCTGACGCCGGACGCGTTCGTCGCGACGCACCTCGACGAGTACCTCGGCTTCGGCGTCGATCGGCGCGGTGGCATGGTCGACGAACTGTTCCGCGCGTGTCCGGCGTTCCGCGCGATGCATGCGACCGGCCGGTTCCTGGCCGTCCCGAGCGACGGCACCGAGGCGTCGATCGCCGCGCACGAACGGCGCATCGACGCGGCCGGCGGCATCGCGCTGCAACTCGTCGGCATCGGGAGGAACGGACACGTCGCGTTCGCCGAGCCCGGCACCGACCCGCGGCGTGGGTTTCATCGGACCGTCCTCGCGGCGTCGACGCGCGCCGACGCCGTCGCGCGGTTCGCGCCGGACGAGCCGCCGCGCGAGGCCGTGACCGCCGGGATCCGTTCGATCCTGGCAGCGCACCGGATCGTGCTCGTCGCGATCGGCGCGTCGAAGGCCGACGCGATCGCGGCGATGGCGACCGCACCGAACCAACCCGAATGCCCGGCGTCGTTCCTGCGCGCACACCCGCGATCGACCGTCGTCGTCGATCCGGAGGCAGGCGCGCGTCTTCCAGCCGAGTGCGAGGACTCCCGTTCATGACGCCCCGCGTGTGGATCGTCGCGACCTTGCTGTTCGTCGTCGCGAGCGCCGGCTGTTCTGGACCGCGGGCCGAAACCGCGCGCGACCCCGACGACGCGACCGCAGCATCGCTGCAGCAGCGGCTGACCGACGAACAGAAGGCCGGCCAACTGTTCCAAGCCTGGATGTTGTCGCGCGCCGACGCGGCGGCGTTCGACAAGGTCGCGACACTGGTCCGCGACGGCGTGATCGGCGGCGTGATCCTGTCGCTCGGCACGGCGGCCGAGGCCGTCGACAAGGTCGAACGTCTGCAACGGCTCGCACCGATCCCGCTGCTGTTCAGCGGTGACTTCGAGGGCGGCGTCGGGTTCCGCCTGTCCGACGCGACGATGCTCGGGCCGCAGATGCTGATCGCGGCGACCGGACTGCCGCAGCTCGCCTTCGCCTGCGGCGCCGTGACGGCCGCCGAGAGTCGCGCGCTCGGCGTCCACGTCGCGTATGCACCGGTCGCCGACGTCAACGTCGATCCGCGCAACCCGATCATCCACGTGCGTTCGTTCGGCGAGGATCCCGGACGCGTCGCGACGTTCGTCGCGGCGACCGTGCGCGGGATCGAGTCGGGTTCGGTGATGGCCTGCGCGAAGCACTTCCCCGGTCATGGCGACGTCGCCAGCGACTCGCACCTGACGATGCCGACCGTCCCCGGCGATCGCGCGCGTCTCGACCGCGTCGAGCTGCCGCCGTTCCGCGCCGCGATCGAAGCCGGCGTCTCGTTCGTCATGACCGGCCATCTCGCGGTCCCGGGGCTCTTCGAGGATGCGAAGGTCCCGGCCACGCTGTCGCCGCGGATCCTGACCGACGTGCTGCGGACGGAACTCGGGTTTCGCGGACTCGTCGTCACCGACGCGCTCGACATGGGCGGGGTCCGCGAGTCGATCGACCCCGCCGAGGCCGCGGTGCGTGCGTTGATCGCTGGCGCCGACGTCCTGCTGATGCCGCCCGACGCCGTCGCAGCGCGCGCGGCCGTCGTCGAGGCCGTCGCATCGGGGCGCGTGCCGCGTGCGCGATTCGAGGCGGCGGTCGCGCGCGTGCTGGCCGCGAAGGAACGCGCCTCGCTGCTGCGCGGGGAGGGCCGGCCGCGCGCCGACTGGCGGGACGTCGTCGGCTCCGCCGAACACCGCGCCGTCGCCGAGTCGATCGCCGCGCGGGGGATCACGCTCGTCCGCGATGCCGGCAGTCGCGTGCCGCTGCGCGCCGGGACGCGTGCGACGCTGGTCACGCTGTCGGAACGCGCGCCGGCCGCGCAGCCCGACGCCGGCGCCGGCGACGCGAACGTGGACGCGCAGGGTGCGGCGCTGCACACAGCGCTGGCTGCGGCCGGCCGCGTCGACGCCCACGTCCGCGTACACGCGAACAGCACACCAGCCGAACTCGACGCCGCGCGCGCCGCGATCGCGGCGGCGGACCCGCTGGTCGTCGCGCTGCACGTCGGGGTCCGTTCGTATGCGGGCCGGATCGGCGTGCCGACCGCATGGCAGCCGTTGCTCGCGGCAATCGATGCGCGCGCCGACGCGGTCGTCGTCTCGTTCGGAAACCCGTATCTCGTGACCGAGCTGCCCGGCGTCGGCGCCTACGTCGCCGCCTACGCGAGCCATCCGATCGTCGAACGCGCCGCCGCTGCGGCGCTCGCCGGCGCGGCGCCGATCACCGGGCGGTTGCCGATCTCGATCCCCGGCGTCGCGGCGATCGGCGACGGTGTCTCGCGCTTCGCGGCACCACCCAGCGAGGCGCGGCCGCAGGACGAGGGTCTGCCGGCGGATCTGGCGCCACGGCTCGAGCGCGTCCTCGCCGCGGCGGTGGCGACTCGCGTCACGCCCGGCGCCGTCTGTCTGGTCTCGCGGCGCGGCCGCATCGTCGCGAACGTCGCCGTCGGCAACGCCGACTTCGTCGCCTACGGCAATCCGTCGCCGAACGCGACGACGCCGTACGACCTCGCGTCGCTGACGAAGGTCTGCGCGACGACGCCGCTGCTGCTGCGTCTGGCTGCGGCCGGCGTGATCGACCTCGACGCGCGCGTCGCGGCCGCGGTCCCGGCGTTCGCCGGTCCTGGCAAGGACGACGTCACGCTGCGCGACCTGATGCTGCACGAGTCCGGGCTGCCGGCGTACGTCCCGTTCCACGAGTCGCTGACCGGTGCCGACGCGATCGTCGACGCCGCCGCGCGGACCCCGCTCGCGCATCCGCCGCGGACGAAGTTCGTCTACAGCGA
>JAEYTU010000080.1 GCA_023433825.1 Planctomycetota bacterium | reverse complement strand
CATGGGTGGCGGTCCAAACGACGTCGCCGAGGCGTATCGCTCGTCGTACCAATCGTGGTGGCTCGATCACGCCGGTCGTCGCGCGTCGGTGTTCCGCGAACAACTGCTGCCGATCCTGAGATCGGTTGGGTGCGATCTCGCCGGCAAGCGCCTTCTCGACTTCGGATGCGGCACCGGCAGCAGTTCGGTCGTGTTCGCCGAAGCCGGCGCGACCGTCACCGGGTTGGAGCCGGACGTGATCAGTCTCGACGTCGCCGAGAAACGCGTCGCCGACCTCGGCCTCAGTGATCGGATCCAACTGCACGCGATCCCCTACCTCGCCGGCGACGACGCGCGGCTGCCGCTGGCGTCCGACCAGTTCGACGTCGCGATGCTGATGGGCGTCCTCGAGCACATGCTTCCTGCCGAGCGCGGGCAGTGCGTTCGCGAGATCCATCGGCTGCTCAAGCCCGGCGGAACGATCGTGATCTACGACACGCCGAATCGGTTCTTCCCGTTCGACCACCACACGACGCAACTGTTCGGCATCGGCTTCCTGCCGATGCGTCTCGCGTACTGGTACGCGTGCAAGCGCGGTCGGATCGACAAGTCGAGCGGATTCACCGGCTTCCTCCGCCGCGGCGCGACCGGCATCTCGCGCGGAACGTTGGACCGCCTTTTCCAGAAGCCGGCGTGGGTGCTGCGCTCCGAGCGCGAGGACCACGCCGTCGCGAACGAACTCGCTTGGGCCGCGACGAAGGCGCCGCTGTGGCGCCGCCTTCGCGACGCCGAACTGCGCGCGAAGCGGCCGGCACGCGTCGTCGTCAAACTGCTGAAGGCGATCGGCATCCGCCCGTCGCGCTTCGCCGGCAATCACGTGCTGACCTACGAATGCCGCAAGTGACGGCCCCGGTCGTCAATTCGCCGATGCGTTCAGCAGGACCGTCAGCGCATCGTCGCGCAACTCGCTGACCGCCAAGCACGCCGCCACCGCGTCCCGCAACGCGTCGTCGAGCAACTCGCCGTCGACGCGCGCGGCGTTCGCCATCGAGCCGAGCGCGCGACGCCGCGCTTCGACATCCGACGAGCGAAGCCCGGAAAGCCACCGCTCGCGCACGGTGGCGGGCAGCGGCCGCAGGATCGTCGCCGGCTCGATCGCGAGTTCGACGATGCGCGCGTCGGCGTCGCCGAGCCATGCGAGCAGCGTCGCTTCGTCGAAACGGTTTCGACCGGCACGACGAATGGCATCCCGCGCGGCAGTCGCACGCGCCTCGTCGTCCGGCCCGCGGATCGCGGCGTCGACCACGGAGATCACGACCTGTCGGCGCGCGTGACCACGCAGCAGTCGGTCCCACGCCGCGCCGTCGCTGTGCGACGCGACGACTTCGGCGACCTTCGTCAGCCATGGATCTGGAAGCTCCTGCACGGCCAGCAACGCGTACAGCCGTTCGCCGAATCGCGCCGGCGCGACTGCCTCCACCGCGAGGAACTCCGACGGCGGCACCGCCGTCCCGCGTCGAATTCGCTCGACGTGGGCGGCGATCGCGATGCGCCGCAGCGCCGGCGATGCGTCGTCGATCCACTCGGACGAGAGCCGGAGCGTGGCGTCGGACGTCGCCGCGTTCGCCACCGGCAGTGCATCGAGTTCGAACGGACGGTCGCCCGTGGGCAACACGGTCCGCAGCTCCGACGTCGGCAGGCGTTCGATCGCGGCCCGCAGAATCGTTCCTCGCTGTGGCGTCGACCGCCACGACACGGCGTCCGCCACCTCACCACGCAACACCGGCACGACATCGTCGCCGAGGCGGTCGAGCGCACCGAGTTCGATCAGCGTTGCGAGTGCGATGCTGCGCTCCGCTCCAACCCGGCGTCGCACGGCGTCGACGAGGACGTCGATCGACGCCGACGCGACGGGGTGGACCGCGCCGAGCACGCAGTGGAGAGCGGCCCTGCGGGCCGTCGTCAGCGGTTTCGCGAGAAGTTCGTGTGTCCGCGTCGCGACGCGCTGCGCGTCTTCGCCTTCCGGTGCCATCGCGGCGATCGCGTGGGCCGCCCACATCGCCGTCCGGTGGCCGCGTCCGTCGAGCAGCGGAAGGACATCGTCGAGCAACGGCCGCGCCGCGACGCCGAGCCACGCTGCCGCGGCGAGTGCCCGATGCACCGAGCGCCAGTTGCCACCGTGAAGATGGCCACGCACCAGCGGGATCGTCGCGCCCCGTGCACCGATGCACGCTCGGACGGCGTCCATCGCAAGCATCTCGTCCGTGTGGCCGAGGCAGGCATCAGCCAGCGCAAGTCGGAGCCGGCTCGCGCTGCGCGGAACGGACGGAAAGACGGCTCCGCGAACGCGCGCCGGGACGCGCGGCAACCACGTGGCGACGCTGCGTTCGGCGGTGGGCGACGTCATCAACGCTCGCCACGCCGTGCCGCCGAACGGCAACTCGGGCAGTCTCGCTGCGAGTGCGTCGCACGCCGCCGCACCGTGCTCGACGATCGACAGCGCGGCCTGCTCGGCGATCGACGGATCCGAGTTCGCAACCAGCTCCAACAGTCGAGTCGTCGCGTCGCCGGTCGGCGTTCGTCGCAGCACGTAGGCGATGGCCACGAGGGACGAGAGCGGCGCTTCGATGCGCGCGAACCGCGACGGCACCGCGGTTTCGCCGAATGGGTACGTCGAACGAAGGTCTTCCAGCCACCGCGACGGCGGATCGAGCAAGACGTCGATCGGGTCCCTTCGAAGGAAGCCGCCGCCGAGACCGACGGCGGAGTTCCACAGGAGCGGCGTTTCGACGACCGGGAGATCGTCGCGTAGCGAGACGGCGAGGAGCCGCGCGACCGGCAACCCTTCGGTAGGGAGCGCTTCGAGTG
>JAEYTU010000078.1 GCA_023433825.1 Planctomycetota bacterium | reverse complement strand
CCGCGAACCTCGTCGGTGTCGACACGACCAACGCGATCGAATTCGTGATCTGTCCGTGACGGCCACGCAACGGTTCGAGTGCAAGTACGTCGTGTCCGAGTCGACGGCTCGGCGTCTGCGCGCGAGTTTGACGAGTCTGATCCGGCCCGATCCGCATGCAGCGCGACGGCCGGACTTCACGTATCCGATCTGCAGTCTGTATCTGGATGCGCGCGGGCTCGATCTGTACCGGGAGACCGTCGAGGGCAAGAAGTCGCGCTTCAAACTGCGTGTGCGTTGTTATTCGGACGACGCTGCCGTCCCGGTGTTTCTCGAAGTGAAGCGGCGCGTCGACGGCGTCGTCCGGAAGTCGCGGTGCCCGATCCCGCGCGCCGCGCTTCCGGCCGTGCTCGGCGGCGATCCGTTCGACGCGTCGGCGCTGACCGAATCCCAGCGCCGCGGCTACGACGAGTTCGTCCACCTGATGCACCGCACGCAGGCGCGGCCGAAGTTGATGGTCCGCTACGACCGTGAGGCCTACGTCGGCGCGTTCGACGACGACGTGCGGGTCACGTTCGACCGCAGGTTGCGCGTGCTGACGATGCTCGATCCCGATGTCCGAATCGCTGCGAGCGGGTTTCGTGCGGTCACGTCGACGGGCGTCGTGCTGGAGTTGAAGTTCAGCAACCGGCGCCGGTCGTGGCTCGCGCACGTCGTCGACCGCTTCGAACTGCAGCGAACGTCGTTCTCGAAGTACTGCAAGTCGGTCGATCGTGCAGGCCGGCCGCGCGGCGCCGCCGCGGACGTCGGTTGATGGACGAGTTCTTCGCCGGGCTGGAAGGGCAGTGGGCGACGTCGTTGCCGTTGCTCCAGAATCTGCTGCTGCACTTGCTGCTCGTGCTCGTGCTCGCGCAACCACTCGCGTGGATCTACATCCGGACGCACCGCGGAATGAGCTACTCGCGGTCGACCGTGCAGTCGCTGATCTTGCTGAGCCTGATCGTGACGATCGTCATGCTCGCGATCGGCGACAGTCTCGCGCGCGCGTTCGGGCTGTTCGGCGCGCTGGCGCTGATCCGATTCCGGACGCCGATCAAGGACACTCGCGACACGGTGTTCCTGTTCCTCGCCGTCGCGATCGGCATCGCGGTCGGTTCGGGCAATCTGCTGCTCGCGGTCGTCGGGACGTCGTTCGCGCTCCTCGTCACGCTGTATCTCGACGTGACCGGGTTCGGCTCGCGGCACCAGACCGACGCCGTGCTGCGGCTGCGCTTGCCGGGAGATGCCGAGCCGCAGTCGGCGTTGCAGCGCGTGCTCGCGCGCCATTGCCGTGCGTCGACGCTGATGCTCGCACGCGAAGGCTCCGGCGACGGTGAGATGGAGTTCGCGTACCAGCTCCAACTGCGCGATCCAGCGTCGACGCCGGTGCTCGTCGCCGACGTTCGTTCGATCCCCGTCGCCGGCGACGTCGTCATGTCGATGCAGACCGAACACGAGGAGCCGTGATGGGTCTCCGCCGAAGTGTTCTCTCCGGACTTCCGGTCTTCGTGTGGCTCGCAGCGATCGTCGGCGTGCTGATGCTGCTGCCGTACGGCCGCCGCAGCTCGCAGATCGTCGGCGTCGTCGAGACGGTGCGACACCCACTCGTCGTTCCGATCGCCGGACGCGTCGTCGCCGTGTCGGTCGTCGTCCACCAACCGGTTGCCGCCGGCCAGCTCGTCGCGCGCCTCGCGGCGGACGACGTGCTGCTGCGCCTCGCGGCGGCCCGGAACGAGTTGGAGGCGATGCGCGCCGACCTGTCGTGCCGTGAAGCCGAGCTCGAGCAAGAGGCGTTGTCGCTCCGCACGCGGATCGAACTGGACGCCAGCGTCGAGGTGCGGCGGCGCACCAGCGAGATCGAGTCGGCGCGTCTCGACGAACTCCAGGTCAAGGCCGACATCGAGGAGGCACGCATTCGTCTGCGCGGGCTCGCGATCGAGACCGGCAAGATCGCGTCGCTGGAGACGCAGGGGATCGCGTCCGACACGGCACGCACGACCGCGATGACCGAGCACGACGCCGTGCAATGTCGGATCGCCGAGCTGGAGTCGATGCTCGTCGAGCACCGCACTCGCGTCGCGTCGGCGCGCGAACGGCTGCAGACGTTCACGGCGCGTGAGGCGTATCTGCTGCCCCGCGACAAACTTCTCGAGCCGCTCCGCTGGCGGATGAAGGCGCAGGAAGTCGAGCTCGAGCGCATTGCATACGAAGCGCGGCAGCTGGACCTCGTCGCGCCGTGCTCCGGCTACGTCGAGTCCGTGCTCTGCACCGACGGTCAATGGGTCGCCGGCGGCGTCGCGATCGCGACGATCACCGACCCGGCCGCACGCCGCATTCGCGCCTATGTCGACGAGACGATGCGCGACGCATTGGACGTCGCGCGCGGCGTGCGCGTGCTCCGCCCGCGCCGCCCGGGACATCACCGGACGGCGGCGATCCTCAGCATCTCGCCGGCGATGGTGCTGATGCCGCAGCGACTGTGGCGCGATCCGCGGCAGGAGCAGTGGGCGTTCGAACTCGTCCTCGCGACCGAGGACGACGAGGCTCCCGGTGAGATGGTCAGCCTGTTGCCGCGCGCCCGGAGCGATCGCTCGCAGCAGTGACATGGCCGGACTCGCGGTGCCGCTGCGGCGATCCACCACTTGAGCCGGACCACGCGGACCTCCATCCTTCTCCGCCCCGATGAAAGTCCTCCTGTGCCGCCCGCGCGGCTTCTGTGCCGGCGTGGAGCGCGCGATCGAGATCGTGCGCCGCGCCCTGCACAAGTTCGGCAAGCCCGTCTACGTGCGTCACGAGATCGTCCACAACCGCGTCGTCGTCGAGGACCTCGTCGCGATGGGCGCGGTCTTCGTCGAGGACCTGAACGACGTCCCGGCCGGCGCGCACGTGATCTTCTCGGCGCACGGCGTGTCGCCGACCGTGTTCGCCGAGGCGCGGCGGCTGCGGCTGCAGGAGATCGACGCGACGTGTCCGCTGGTCACGAAGGTCCACATCGAGTCGCGAATGTTCGCGCGCGACGACTGCACGATCCTGCTGATCGGCCACCGCGATCACGTCGAGGTCGAGGGCGTCGTCGGCGAGGCGCCGGATCGGACGATCGTCGTGTCGTCACCGGAGGACGCCGAATCGGTCGTCGTCCGAGATCCCGATCGCGTCGCCGTCCTGACGCAGACGACGCTCAGCGTCGACGAGGCGATGCGGACGATGCGCGTGCTCCAGCGGCGCTTCCCGAAGCTGCGCACGCCGAAGAAGGAAGACATCTGTTACGCGACGACCAATCGCCAGATGGCGGTCAAGTCGCTGCAGGGGAAGGTCGACCTGTGGCTCGTCATCGGTGACGCGACGAGTTCCAACAGCAATCGACTGCGCGAGATCGCAGCGTCGTCGGGCGTTCCGGCGAAGCTGGTCCTCGATGCCCGGCAGATCGAGCCGAGCTGGTTCTCCGGAACGGAGACGATCGGCGTCACGTCCGGCGCGTCGACGCCCGAGGTCAGCGTGCAGCAGGTGATCGCGCGGCTGCGCGAACTCGGCGCCGAGTCGGTCGAGGAAGTCGCTGGCGTCGTCGAGGACGTCGAGTTCCAGCTTCCGGCGGCCGTGCGGTGAGGACGCGGTCCTCGTGAAGATCGGGCTCTGCCAGGTCGACGTCGCGGTCGGCGCGTTCGAAGCCAATCGCCGCAGGATCGAGCTCCAAGCGCATCAGGCGCGACGGCAGGGTGCGCAACTCGCCGTGTTCCCCGAACTCGCGCTGTGCGGCTATCCGCCAGAGGATCTGCTGCTGCGGCCGGCGTTCCTCGCGGCTCACGACGCGGCCTTGCAGGAACTCGCGGCGAACATGCCGCCGGATCTCGCGGTGCTCGTCGGTTGCCTCGAACGCAATCCGGGTCCGGACGGCAATCCGCTCTACAACGCCGTCGCTCTGCTGGAGGACGGTGTCGCGCGAATCGTCGCGCGCAAATGCCTGCTGCCGACCTACGACGTGTTCGACGAAGCGCGTTGGTTCGAACCTGGAACGACGCCGGAACGGAACCTCGTGACGATCGCCGGGACGCGCGTCGGCGTGGTCGTCTGCGAGGACGGCTGGAACGATGCGACGTTCTTCGCGGCGCGCCGCTATCCGACCGATCCGGTGCAGAGCGTCGTCGATGCCGGCGCCGAGGTCGTCGTCAATCTCTCGGCGAGTCCGTGGGAGGCGGGGAAGGACGTCGTGCGCTGTCGAATGGTGCAGGCTGCGGCGCTGCGACATGGGGTCCCGTTCGTCTACGTGAACCTCGTCGGCGGCAACGTCGGACTGCAGTTCGACGGCGGATCGATCGCCACGCGGGGCGCGGGTTTCGCGTTCGCGCCGCAGTTCTTCACCGAGACGCTGCAGGTCGTCGACACGCAGCGGAACTGGGACGTCGCGCTCGAACTGCCGCCGGTCACCGAGTTGCGCCATCGAGCGCTCGTGCAGGGCATCCGCGCCTATTGCACGAAGTTCGGATTCCGGACGGCGCTGATCGGTCTGTCGGGCGGAATCGACAGCGCATTGACGGCGGCGCTCGCCGCCGACGCCCTCGGTCCGGAGAACGTGACCGGCGTCGCACTGCCGTCGCGAATCAGCAGCGATCACAGTCTCGAGGACGCAGCGGAATTGGCGCGTCGGCTCGGGATCGCATTCGCGACGCTCCCGATCCAGGGCATCGTCGACGCAGCCGACGCGGCGCTCGCACCGTCGTTCGTCGGCACGAAGCCCGGCGTCGCGGAGGAGAACCTTCAGGCGCGCGCGCGCGGCATGGTCCTGATGGGGCTCGCCAACAAACACGGGCATCTGCTGCTCGCGACCGGCAACAAGAGTGAGATCGCCGTCGGGTATTGCACGCTGTACGGCGACATGTGCGGCGGTCTGACGGTCCTCGGTGACCTCTGGAAGACCGAGGTCTGGGAACTGGCGCGGTGGATCAATCGCGACGACGAGCGAATCCCGCGACGTTCGATCGAGAAACCGCCGTCCGCCGAGTTGCGGGAGGGCCAGTACGACACGGATTCGCTGCCGCCGTACGACGTTCTCGATCCCGTTCTGCGCGAGCTGATCGAAGCGAATCGCAGCACGCACGAAGTCGCGGCGTCGACCGGCGTCGCAGTGTCCGTCGTCGCCGACCTGTTCCGCCGCGTGCAGAGCGCCGAGTACAAGCGCGCACAGGCCGCGCCGACGCTGCGACTGACGACGCGCGGGTTCGCTGGCTGGCGAATGCCGGCATCGCACCGCTACCTGCAGGACGGATCGGATCGACCGTGACGCGCGGGTAGTGTTCCGCGGCCATGCTGGAACCTGCCGAGTCGTTGTCGTCTCTCTTCGCGCTCGCGGCTGGCGTCGGCGTCGTCCACACGATCGCCGGCCCCGATCACTATCTGCCGGTGATCGCGGCGGCGCGATTGCGCGATTGGTCGAGCCGTCGCGCACTCGCGCGGACGGCGATGCTCGGACTCGTGCACTGTCTGACGAGCGTCGTCGTCCTCGTCGCGGCGCTCGCGTTCTTCGGCGGCGTCGTCACCGAGTCGAGTGCGCTCGCGACGACGCAGGACGTCCGCTCCGACGTGACCGCGGGGCTCTTGATCGCGTCCGGCGCGGTGCTGGGCGGACTCGGCTGGCGCACGTTCCGACGCGGGGTGCCGGACCGGACGCTCGGAGCCGCGACGTCGCGGATGCGGCTCGCATTGCTGCTGATCTTCGCGATCGGTCCGTGTGAATGGCTGCTGCTCCCGGCGGTCGCCGCGGCGGCGAGCCACGGTGCCGTCGGTGCATTGGCGGCAGCCGGTGTGTTCACGGTCGCGACGGTCGTGACGATGGTCGTCGCGGTCGCCTTCGGACTCGCGATCTTGCCGCGCTGGCGATTGCGTCCGGGCCTCGGCGAACTCGCGGCGGGAGCCACGTTCGCGCTCTGCGGCGCACTGATCCTGATCGGACTCTGAAGATGCCTCACTCCACGTTTCTGTCGTCGATTGCGTTCTGCGCGTCGGTGGTGCTGGTCTGTGCGGCGGCGCGCGCGCAATCGGCGCCAACCGAATCGAAGCCGCTCCGCGTTCTCGCACTGACCGGCGGGGGTCATCACGACTTCACCCGCAATCCCGAATTGCTGGCAGAGGGCCTGCGCGAGCATCGGTCGCTCGATCTCACGACCGTGCGATTGCGCGCCGACTCCGAACCCGACGCGGCGACGCCGGAGGAGCGTCCCGCACGCGTGCTGACCGCCGATCTCGCAGACCGCTACGACGCGATCCTCGCCTACACGCAGGGTGAGAAGCTCGGACTGAAGCGCGAGGAGCTCGACAATCTGCTGTCGTTCGTGCGTCGCGGCGGCGCATTCGTCGGCATCCATTGCGCGGCCGACAGCTTCAAGTGGAGCCGTGAATACGTCGCGATGGTCGGCGGCAAGTTTCGCACGCACCCGCCGATCGGCCCGTTGAAGGCGATGCGGATCGGCGGCGAGCATCCCGTGCTCGACGGCGTCGACGACTTCGAGAACGTCGACGAGTTCTATTACCTCGACGATTGCCGGCTCGACGACAAGCACGTCGTCCTGGTCGGCGCGGGACCCACGGATGGAAAGCTCCGGCCGCTCGCGTGGACCAGTCGTTACGGCGAGGGGCGCGTGTTCGTGACCGTTCTCGGGCACGGTCCGGAAGCGCACGGCAGCGCGCCGTTCCGTCGTCTGATCGCGAACGGATTGCGATGGACGACGACGCGACCGCATTGGGCGCCGGACGCAGACGGATGGCGGACGCTGTTCGACGGCCGCACGCGCGACGGTTGGACCCACGTCGGCCCCGGCAGCTTCAAAGTCGTCGACGGCGCACTCGAGACGAACGGCGGAATGGGAATGCTGTGGTTCGACCGAATGAAGTTCGGCGACTTCGAGCTGGAGGTCGACTTCCGGTTCACGAAGCCGACCGACAATGCCGGCGTGTTCGTGCGCTTTCCGAATGCTCCGCGGTCACCGTGGGACGCCGTCAACGAGGGCTACGAGGTCCAGATGTGCGACGCGGGCGACCCGAAGACGCGCACCGGTGCGATCTACTCGTTCGCTGCGGCGACGAAGTCGGCGTCGAAGCCGATCGGGGAATGGAATCGCATGCGCGTCGAGGTCGTCGGGCAGCAGTATCGAGTCGACGTCAACGGCGAGCGCGTCTGTGAGTTCGTCGGCGATCGCGGTCGCGCCGGCTACATCGGGCTGCAGAACCACGCCGCCGGCGAGGTCGTCACGTTCCGTCGGATCCGCGCGCGCGAGATCGAAGCGCGCTGACGGCGGCGAGCGCGGCTTCGACGGTGATCCAGACCGCGAGGACGAGCAGGATCCCGCCGACGACGAGGATCGGCACGGGCGCCTTCGGTGCGGTCAGTTGGAGCCACAGTGCCGACAGCGTCATCGTCATCATGAACACCATCGGCACCGCGACGAGCCACCGCAGCACCATCGGTTTGCCGGTGCGGACGAGCCACAGCGTCAATCCGATCAGCGTCAATCCGGCGAGCAGTTGATTGGTGGCGCCGAACAGCGGCCAGATGACGCGATAGGCGGGAACCGTGTTGCCGGCGGCGTCGGTGACGGTCTGCGCGACGGCGAGGAACGGGATCGCCAGCGTCAGAACGGTGCCGACGATGCCGCCGGTGCGCGTGCGCCAGCCGGTGAACTCGCAGAACAGATGACGTGCGAGGCGCGTGCAGACGTCGAGCGTGTCGTAGACGAACGTCGCGAACGCCAGCATTCCGAACGTGACGGCGAACTGGAGCGGGATGCCGAGTGCGTTCAGGAAGCTGCCGACGCCGTAGCCGAACAGTTTGTCGGGACCGAGGCGCGCGATCGGCGAGTCCGTCGCCACGACCATGATGCAGCAGAGCGCCAGCACGGCGACGACGCCCTCGAGCAGCATTCCGCCGTATCCGACGACGTGCGTGTCCGGCTCGCGATCGATCTGTTTGCTGGTCGTGCCGGAACAGACGAGACCGTGGAACCCGCTGCACGCGCCGCAGGCGATCGTGATGAACAGGAACGGAACGAGCGGCTCGCCACGCGCCGACCAGAATCCCTTCGTCGCGTCGTATGCGATGTCCGGCGACGACACGAGCAGTCCGAGAAGCCCGCCGAACAACGTCACGTACAGGAAGAACCCGCCGAGATAGCCGCGTGGTTGCAGCAGCGACCACACCGGCAGCACGGAGGCGATCCCGCAGTAGACGAGGATGACGATCGCCCAGTGCAGCGACGGGACCGGCCCGTCGCTGCGCAGATCCAGCGGGAACGACGGGCCATACCAGATCGCGAGGCCGACCAACGGCACGAACACGACGGTCGACAGCCACAATGGTGGGCGAAGGAATCGAACGACGATCCCCATCGTGATTGCGATCGCGAGATACAGCGTCGAGCTGGTCGCGACACCGGCGCCTTGGACTTGGAGCGCGCCTTCGATGCCGGGCAGTGTGACGTCGAGATCCTCGACGAATGCGCGCGCCGTCACGTCGGTGAACGCGACGATGACGAACACCAATGCGAGCCAGATGTAGACCGTGAACGCCGCGTATGTGCGAGGGTTGAGATACTGCCGCACGATCTCGGCGACCGAGCAGGCGCGATGACGCACGGAGCCGATCAATGCGGCGAAGTCGTGCATCGCCCCGATGAAGATGCACCCGACGACGATCCACAGCAGCGCCGGCTGCCACCCGAACATCGTGCAGGCGAGGATCGGCCCCGCGATCGGCCCGGCCGCAGAGATCGCCGAGAAGTGCTGCGAGAGCAGGTAGAAGCGTGACGTCGGGACGTAGTCGAGTCCGTCCTGCTGCGCGTGCGCGGGAGTCTGCGCCGTCGCGTCGAGACGGAACATGCGCGTCAGCCATCGTCCGTAGACGAAGTGAGCGATCGCGAATGCGGCGAGACAGCCGAGGACCAGCAGCGACAGCGGCATCAGGCCGGTAGTGCCGCGGTTCCTCGCGGGGCGCAACAGTTTTCGGCGTGCGTTCCTCGGCGTTGGTCGTTCGTCGACCGTGTCGCGAGCGGCACGGGAGGCCCCAGCAAGCACTGTCCCATCGCGGCCCGCGATGTCGGTCTTCGCGCGCAGCGCGAAGACCTTGGGCTGCGGCCCGATCGCGGGCCGCGATGGGCCGGTAGTGCCGCGGTTCCTCGCGGGGCGCAACAGTTTTCGGCGTGCGTTCCTCGGCGTTGGTCGTTCGTCGACGGTGTCGCGAGCGGCACGGGAGGCCCCAGCAAGCACTGTCCCATCGCGGGCTGCGATGGGCGCGGAGGGTAGCCGCGCGAGTGCGCAGCGGTCTATCGTCCGCGGCCCATGACGAACCTCGCGTCACTCGTGTTGTCCGCATCGGTCTCGGTGGCGCTCGTCGCGCAGAGTGGCGTCGATCTGTCCGGTGTGCCGCAGTTCCGCCGTGAGTTTCGCGGCGTCTGGGTCGCGACCGTCGACAACATCGATTGGCCGAGCCGCAAGGGATTGCCGGTCGCCGAACAGAAGGCAGAGCTGACGGCGATCCTCGATGCCGCGGAGCGATTGCGATTGAACGCGATCGTGTTCCAGGTCCGGACGATGTGCGACGCGCTGTATCCGTCGAAGATCGAGCCGTGGTCCGAGTGGCTGACCGGCACGTCGGGCAAGGCGCCGTCGCCGGCGTGGGATCCACTCCAGTTCGCGATCGACGGCTGCCGCGCGCGCGGGCTCGAACTTCACGCGTGGTTCAATCCGTATCGCGCGCGCCACGCCGAGGCTGCGCGCATCACGGCTCGCGATCACGTCGCGATTCGCAAGCCGAACATCGTCCGGTCGTACGGTGACCAATTGTGGTTGGACCCCGGCGAGCCGGCGGCGGCGGATCACACGTTGTCCGTGCTGCTCGACGTCGTCCGCCGATACGACGTCGATGCCGTTCACATCGACGACTACTTCTATCCCTATCCCACCGACAAGAAGGATCCGTTCCCCGATCAGCGCAGCTATCAGGCGTATCGGCGTGGCGGTGGCAAACTCGAGATCGCCGACTGGCGCCGCGACAACGTCGACCGATTCGTGAAGCGCATTCACGAGAGCGTGCGCGCCGAGAAACCGTGGGTGAAGTTCGGGATCAGTCCGTTCGGTGTCCCGCGCGTCGGTGTCGTGCCGGGCATCGGCAGCGGCTTCGATCAGTACGAGTCGCTGTATGCCGACGTTCAGAAGTGGATCCGCGAGGGTTGGTACGACTACCTGTCACCGCAGCTGTACTGGCCGATCGCGTCGCGCACGCAGAGCTATCCGGTGCTGTTGGAGTGGTATGCGAAGAACAATCCGCACGGGCGCCATCTGTGGGTGGGCAACTATGCGTCGCGCGTCGTCAGCGGTCGGGATCGATGGCAGCCGCGTGAGATCGTCGATCAGATCGCGCGCACGCGCAGTCAGCAGGGCGCGACGGGGAACGTGCACTTCTCGATGCGCGCATTGCTGCGGGATGCAAACGGGCTCGTTCAGGCGTTGCGTGACGGGCCATATGCCCGCGCTGCATTGATCCCTGCGAGTCCGTGGCTCGGCGCGACGCCGCCGCCGGCGCCCGAACTGCGTGTCGAGGCGCTGCAGAACGGCGACGTGCGGTTGCACTTCCGCGCCGAGGGCGCGCGTTGGTATGCGTTCTGGACGCGCAACTCGGGCACCTGGATCGCCGCCGACGTGCTGCCCGGTGTGCGAAGCACGTTCGATC
>JAEYTU010000473.1 GCA_023433825.1 Planctomycetota bacterium | reverse complement strand
GCGGGCGACACTCGCGCCGCAGGTCGACGTCGTGACCCGCAATCCCGAGGGCGGCGTCAGCGACGCCGATCTCGCCGCCTGCGACCTCGTGATCGTCGACGACCTGCCGGCGTCGAGTTGGCCCGAGGCGGCACAGCGAACGGTTCGCGACGCGGTCCTCGATCGCGGACTCGGCCTGTGGCTGGCCGGTGCGTACCGCAACCTCGGCCCGGGCGGCTACGCGCAGTCGCCGCTCGCCGACGTGCTGCCGGTCGAACTGCCGCAGCGCGAAGAACACCGCGATCCGTCGGTCGCGGTCGTCGTGATCCTCGACACGTCGGGATCGATGGGCGGAACGCGCATCGAACTCGCGAAAGAGGTCGCGCGCCTCGCGATGCGGCGTCTGCAGCCGCACGACAAGATCGGCATCGTCGAGTTCTACGGCAGCAAGCGCTGGGCAGCGCCGCTGCAGTCGGCGTCGAACCTGATCGAAGTGCAACGCGCGCTGAACCGGCTGCAGGCCGGCGGCGGAACGATCATCTACTCGGCGATCGAGGAGTCGTACTACGCGCTGCTGAACGCGCGCACGCGCTTCAAGCACGTGCTCGTGCTGACCGACGGCGGCGTCGAGTCGGGGCCGTTCGAGGTACTCGCACGCAAGATGGCGGAAGCAGGAATCAACGTGAACACGGTGCTGATCGGACCCCAGGCGAGTTCGCCGTTCCTGATGGACTTGGCGCAGTGGGGCCGCGGCCGCTTCTACGCCGCGCCGTCGCGCTTCCAGCTTCCCGACCTGCGCTTCAAGGAGCCGCAGTCGTCGCCTCTGCCGGCCGTGCAGGAGCGCGCGTTGTCGCTGCAACGCGCCGGCGCGCAGGAAGCGACGGCGGCGCTCGACGGTGCGCCACTGCCGGCCGCGCTCGGCTACGTCGAGATCAAGCCGCGACCGGGCGCCGAATCGTGGATCACCGGCGAGGGCGATCGCACGTTCGTCGCCGCGTGGGACCAAGGTCTCGGCCGCGTCGTCGTGCAAGCCGGTGAACTGCTCGGACCGTTCGCCGCCGACCTGCGCAACGAACCGCGCTGGCGGTCGTTGCTGGTCGACATGGCGCGCGCCGTCGCGCGGTCGAAGGCATCGCAACAGCCGCGCCTCGAACGGCGCATCGGCGAGCGCGGCGTCGAGCTGACGCTGCGCGATCTCCCCGGTCCGACGTGGCCGCTGCCGACCGTGACGATCGCCGACGCGACGCCGGGCGCCGTGCCGGGAGCGACGACGAACGCCAACGCGAGCGCGAACGCGAAGCCCGAGCCGATGTGGCCTGCGGAGGCCGGGACGTTCCGCACGTTCGTTCCGTGGCCCGCCGGCGCGCCGGCGTCGGTCACGACACCGCTGCTCGTCGACGTCGCACACGAACGTCTCGGGACGCCGCTGCGCACCGCGCTCGTGCCGCCCGGCTCTCGCGCCGCACGCGCGGCGACCGTCGAGACCGCGCTCGCCGCACTGCCGCGCGCGACGCGTGGTTCGATCGACGGCGCCGTCCCCGTCGTCGCGGTCGACTCCGCGACGACGACGCGTTCGCTCGCGCCGCTGTTCGCACTGCTGGCCGGCATCGCGTGGTTCCTGGCCGTGCTCGTCCGACGCCTGCCGGCGCGCGTCCCGGCGATGGCGGCGTTGCTGTTCGTCTGGCTGCCGATGCCGGTCGTCGCGCAAGACGCGACGCCGCCGCAGGGTGGCGAGGATCCGGCCGCGATCGTCCAGGCCGAGTTGAAGGAGAAAGGCCACCTCGACGACCTGAAGGTGCGCTGGAGTGACGGGACGCCGCAGCAACGCAGCGCGATCGCGCGCGCCGAAGGCGATCTCGCGACCGTGCTGCAGTTGTTGCCCGACACCGCCGAGCACCGGACCGAGCGCGCGCTGCTGCTCGAGTCGCAAGGCCGCCTCGGCGATGCGATCAAGCTCTACGACGCGATGCTCGTCGACGAGCGCGAGCCGCTCGTGCGCGCCGGCATGCTGCTGCGCCGCGGAGAACTGAAATTCGCGTCGCGCGACCGCGACGGCGGGATCGCCGACTTCCGTGCCGCCGCGACGACCGCGAACGTCCCCGAACTGACGCGACGCATCGGCCTGCTCGCCGGCAGCCTTCGTCAGCCGCAGCTCGCCGTCGAACTGGCCGGCGAAGGGACGACGACGACCGACTTCCTGCGACTCGCGACGTGGCACGAGGAGGCGGCCGATCTGCCCGCCGCTCGCAAGGCGCTCGATCGCGCCTACGAGTTGGCGAAGCTGCAACGCGACCGCCGCTTCGTGCTCGCGCGGACGATTCGCCTCGCGCGAAAGACCGACACGCTGTCGGCACTGGCCGACGAATGGCGCGCCGCCGCCGAGGACGACCCGGCGAAGCGCTTCGCGTTGCTGTGGGTCTGGCGCGAGCTCGGACGCGGCGCCGACGCACTGGCGTTGCTCGAGCGTCACGGCGGCCAGGACGCGCGCGCGGCCGAGCAGGCACTCGCGATCGCCGTCGAGAGCGGCGACGCCGATCGCGCGGCGCGCGTCGCACGCGAACGACTGGCGAAGGCACCCGGCGACCTCGGCGTGCGCACGACGCTCGCCCTGCTGTTGACCGACCTGCGGCGGATCCAGGAAGCCGGCGACGTGCTGCGCGAAGGTCTGCCGCACGCGAAGCGAACCGGCGATCGACGTTCGCTGCTCGAGACGGCCGCCGAACTCGCACTCGACGACGTCGCGCGCGCCGTGATCGAAGACATGCGCGCGCAGCCCGAGTCGGACGCGCAGATCGACGCGGCGATCGCCGAGGCCGACTGGCTGCGCAAGCGCAAGCGTTCGGCCGAGGCGCCGAAGGTCCTGCTCGACGCGCGCGCAGCCGCCGTCGAACCCGTGGCGATGGTGCGCCTCGCCGAAGCACTCGAGTCGCTCGGCGACGACGCGGCGGCGACGGAGCTGTATCGCGCCGCGTTCGCGAAGGGTCGGACCGAGGACATCGGGCTTCGCCTCGCGTGGATCCTGAGCCGCAGCCAGAAGCCGGCCGACCAGAAGGAGGCGTTGGCCTTGTTCCGGCACGTCTGGCTGAACGCCGGCAGTCCGGCACGACGCGTCCAAGTCGAGGAACGCGTGCTCGACCTCGCCGCGCGCGACGGGACGCTCGCCGATCTCGCGATCGAACTCGAGAACGAGATCAAGGACCCCGAGGCCGAAGCCCGCGACCAGAAGCGGCAGGCGCTGGTCAAGATCTACACGCGCGCCCGCGACACCGTCGCGGCGGCGCAGATCCTGACCGAGTACTCGCGCGAACCCGGCAAGGAGATCGAGGCGCTGCTCGACCTCGCGCGGATGCACCTCGAGAGCGAGGAGTTCCGCGCGCACGACCGCGTGCTGCGGCGGCTGATCGAGATCGACGACAAGCACGCCGTCGACTACCGGCAG
Source organism: Planctomycetota bacterium (assembly GCA_023433825.1). Classification (GTDB taxonomy): domain Bacteria; phylum Planctomycetota; class UBA1135; order UBA1135; family UBA2386; genus JAEYTU01. The sequence goes on along the minus strand of JAEYTU010000473.1, from coordinate 5,189 downwards.
CAACTCGCGATCAGCGCGTTGGAGCGCGGCCGCCCGGCCGAGGCGCGTGCGGTGATCCGCGAGATGCTCGCCGACGACGCGGCGAGCGAGGTCGCATTCGAGTTCGGCGCGGGCATCTTCCAGCTCGCGGCGCGGTTCGACGAAGCCGTCAAGGTCTATCGCCGTTCGCTCGCGATGCACCCGGATCGGATCGAGACGTGGCTGCTGCTGGCGAACGCGCTGCGCTCGGCGAATCGTCGCGAGCAGGCGATCGGCTCGTTCCAACTGCTGCTCGTCGACGACGTGCAGGACGACCTGTTCCTGGTCGCGGCCGACGGGCTGCTGAACATGGAGGCGCCGACGTCGGCGTTGCGATTCGCCGAGCGCGCGGTGCGCCGCCGGCTCGCCGAGAAGCCCGACAAGGTCTACCTGCAACGGATGCTGCAAGACCTGCTGGAGGTCATGCGCGAGCCCGAGGCGCGGCGCCGCGTCATGCTCGACACGGTGCTGGTCGGCGGCGAACAGCGCGCGACGTTCCTGCGCGAGCTGATGGACGAGGCGCGCGACGCGAAGGACTGGGAGACCTACGTCGAGTTCGGCGAACAGCTGCTGTTCCTCGGCGACGAGCTGCCGCCGTCGGTGTTCCTCGAACTCGGCGAAGCGCTGCTGAAGTCGCAACAGATCAAAGCCGCGGAACGCGCATTCGAGCGCGCGCGGCTCGGCACCGACTTCGCGGCCGTCGAACGGCGCGTCGCCGATGCGTTCGAGCAGGCGAGCCGGTTCGAGGACGCCGAGCGCGTCTGGCGCCGGATCCTGCGCCGCAACGCCGACGACATGACGGCGACGTTGCGCGTGACGCGGTTGTGTGAGCTTCGCGGTGCGCTCCCGGAGGCGCGCGGGCTGTGGCTCGAACTCGCGCAGCGCGTGCTCGCGCGGCCTGCGGTGGCGGGCGGCGGCGACGGCGGGCGGCGCAGCGGCGCGGCGAGCGCCGGGGGAGGAGTGGCTTCGTTCTCGAGCGGGGGCGTCGTCGTGCAGAGCAGCGGCGGTGCCGCCGTTCGCGCGGCGGTCGCGCTGCCGCGCGCCGGCGGACGCAACCGAAACCCCAGCGACGACGGGCCGGATCTGGCCCAGGTCGTCGAGGGTTATCTGCGCTGTGCGCCGGAGTCGGCGGACCTCGTTCCGATGTGGGAGCTGCTCGCGACGGCAGCGACGGCCGAGCGTGCGAACGCGGCCCGACAGGCCGAGGTCGCGCCATGGTTGCGGCGAATCGCGCAGGTCGACGGCACACAGCCGGCGCGCCAACGCCTCGCCGACGTCGAGGCGAAGCTGATCGCTTCGCTGCACGTTCCGGTGATCCGCGGGATCGTCACGGGCCGGATCGCCGACGGCGACTACGACGGTGCAGAAGCGGCACTGGTGGCTGCGAACGGCAGCGGACTCGACGCCGAGCGATTCGACCTGCTGCTGGCGCGTGGTCGCGCGGACGAGGCTCGCACGCTCGCGTCGCGGTTCCCGGCGCGCGAGCAAGTCGAAGCCGTTCGCCGGCTGTGGCTGATCGGTGCGAAGGACGAGGCGCGTTCGATCGTCGCGGCGTTGGCCGAGGCGAAGGACGTGCAGGCCGACGTGTTGCCGTCGTGGCGCGCGGCCGCGCGTGCGATCGGTGAGGTCGTCGTCGAGGAGGATCAGTCTGCGGCACGCCTCGCACAGGCGATCGCGAACCCCGACGCCGGCCGCCGGCTGGTCGCGGTGATGAGCGCCATTCGCACGGGAACGACGCTCGACGACGCGGCGAAGCGCGACGCGCTGCGGCGCGTGCTTCCCGATGCCGAGGCGGACCGGACCGGCAACCAGGCGGTGCAGTTCCTCGCCGTCGCCGAACCGCTGCTGACGCCGGCCGAACTCGGGCCGGTCGTCGAGCGCGTGTTCGCGAACTTCGACAATCCGTACCTGATCACGTCGCGGCTGCCGTGGTTGCGGCTCGTCGACGACGCGAAGCAGAAGGAACTGCTGACGAAGGCGATGAAGGCGATGGAAGGTGGCGAGCGCAACAGTCAGCTGCTGCGGATGCTCGCGACCGACCGAACGCTGACGTTCGCGGCGCGCGAGTTCCTCGCGCAGGCGGTGCGGCTCGACGGGATGTCGCCGACGGATCGGTTCGCGTTCACGCAACTCGCGAGTGACAGCGAGTTGCCGCCGGAGATCGGCCGCAAGCTGTTCGAGCGGACGACGTCGCTGCGCGACGACCCGCGAAGCTGGCTGCTCGGTGCTCGCTATGCGGTCGATGCCGCCGAGCGAAACGACCGGTTGAAGCGCGCCGTGGCGATCGTCGCGTCGAAGACGTCGGTCGATCCGACCGATCTCGCGGTCGTCGCCGCCGTCGCCCGCAATCTGCGAACGGCGAACGACGTCGACTGGTCGTCGGTGATCGCCGGCGACGCCGACGGCGCGGCGCTGCTGCGCGCCGAGATCGCGGCGGCGAACGGCGACGTCAAGACCGCGGCGTCGATCGTGCTGCCGATCGCGAAGCGGCGACCCGACGACGTCTCGATGCTGAACAAGGCGTTGTCGTGGTTGGAGCAGGCGCAGGATCTGGAGAACGCCTACGAGCTGATGAAGACGCACCTGACGCGCGCGGCGCAGGTGTATCCGTACCAACGGGCGCGGCTCGCGCAGTTGTGTCTGCAGACCGGTCGGGCCGAGGAGGTCGTCGATCTGATCGCCGGCGAGGACGCGCAGATGTTCGCGGGTTCGTTGTTGCTCGAGGCCGCGGTGCGGATCGAGTCGGACGCGAAGCGGCTGACGGCGTTGCGGCGGTGGCAGTCGCAGCAGTCGGGGATCGGGTCGGCGCGCAGTGGCGCGATCCGATTCGCCAGCTCGCTGAACCTGCTCGGCGATCGGAACGCCGGGCGTTCGCTGCGCGAAGTGCTCGATCCGGTCGTGATCCCGACGGCGGCGCCGCGAACGCGCGACGAGTGGAAGCGCGGGATGGACGAGCGAGATCTGCTCGCGTTCGCGCCGGAGGGGCGCGCGATCGCCGAGGGTCTACTGCGCTCGCTCGACAGCGCCGACCGCGACGCGGCGGGGCCGCTGTATCGCGCGTTCGTCGGCAGTGCGAAGCTGCGCGGCGAAGGTGCGGCGGTCGTCGCGGACGCGTTGGCCGAGTTGCAAAGCCGACCGCACGATGCGGAGTCGCTGCGCGTGCTGTTCGCGGCGGCGCAGGTCGGTCTCGACGTGCCGGCCGACGTCGTCGAGCGGGAGGTCCGCCGGCGGATGGCGCAGCGGCGGCCGGACCTCGGGTTCCTGTTCGATGCGTTGCTGGTCGCGAAGGCGAAGGGCGACGTCGAGTCGATGCGCTCGATGCTGGTGCGGCTGCTGGATCGCGGCAGCCTCGGATCGGCGGTGATCACGCCGCGGTTGCCGGTCGTGTTCGCGCTCGCGCGCGAGGTCGCGCCGGAGCTGTTGCTGGCCGCGGGGCCGGGGGGCGACACGCCGAACGTGCAGTTCGACGGCGAGTTGCTGGCGGCGGCGGTCGACGCCGGGGAGCCGGCGGCCGTTCGCGAGGCGTTCCGCGGCGTCGGTGTGGCGATCGCGCAGCCGGAGCGGAGCATCTGGCGTGAGCGGTTCGCGTTGCCGTGGCTCGGGCTGTCGCTACGCCTCGGCGATCTCGACGCGGCGCTTTTGGCGCTGAAGACGCACGAGACGTGGTCGATCGGCGGGAGCGGGGACATGTTCAGCGCCGCCGTCCTCGGTGCGGCCGTTCCGCCGATCGCGAAGTTCGGGGACGCGGCGCACTGGCAGCCGCTGCGCGACGCGCTGCTGCCGCTCGCGAGCGCGAGCGACCCGCGCGGTCAGCTGGTGTTCCGCGTCGCGGTGCTGCTCGCCGTTCGCCTGAAGGAGGCCGGCATGACCGCCGAGGCCGACGCGCTGTTCCAGGAGCTCGACGCGCGCCGGGGCGACGTTCCGCTGCTGCGCGCGTGGCTTGCTGACGGAAAGTGAAACGAAGGTGCCTGGCACCTTCGTTTCACTTCCCCCGACAAAGCTTCACCGCACGCCGCGCACCGACGGACGGCAGCGATAGACCGACGTGCCGGCGGTCACGTAGAGCCACTGCATGTCCTCACCGCCGAACGCGCAGTTCGTCGCGCGCTCGGGGATCGGGATCGTGCCGAGCGGGGTGCCGAGGCGGTCGAAGACCTCGATGCCCGCACCCGTCGCGACGAACACGTTCCCGCGAATGTCGACCGTCATCCCGTCCGGCTCGGAACTCGTGACGGCGAACGCCTCCAGCTCGGTCGGCACGCCGTAGTCGCCCACGCCGGCGCGCCGCACGACGCGCTCGTTCGTGAACGCCACGTACAACGTCCGCCGGCTCGGCGACATCGCGACGCCGTTCGGGCGGCTCGCCGGACTGCCGCGCCAGACGATCGACATCTCGCCGAGCGGCGACAGTCGATACACGTGGCACCCGTCCTGCTCGCTCGCGGCACCCTCCAACCCGAACGGCGGATCGGTGAAGAACAGCGACCCCTCGTGCCCGAGCGCCAGATCGTTCGGCGAGTTCAACCGCTTCCCGTCGAACGCGTCGACGACCGTCGTCACGCGCCCGTCCAGTTCGGTCCGCGAGACGCGCCGCGTCTGGTGCTCGGCCGCCCACAGCCGCCCTTCGTCGTCGACGACCAGCCCGTTCGAACGCCCACTCGGTGACCGATACACCGATGCCCGCCCGTCGACCCCGACCGCGTAGATCGTGTCGCCGGCGATGTCGCTGAACAGCAGCCGCTGCCGCAGTCGGTCGTAGACCGGTCCCTCGGTGAATCGGAACCCGCTCGCGACGCGCTCGAGTGCCGACACGTCGTCCAACGGACCAGGATTCGGCGGCGAACCCGCGCACGCGGCGAAGGCAACCAACGGCACGACTCGGAGCGCGATCGGGATCGGTCTCAGCATCCGGCCTAGGATAGCCCGCCGGCCCGTGAACCTGATCCTGCTGCATCCGCACGAACTGGCGGCCGACGGCCGCGTCCGACTCCACGAACGTCGCGCCGACCATCTCGTCCACGTGCTGAAGGTCGCGCCGGGCGACGTCGTCCGCATCGGACTCCTCGACGGCCCGCTCGGCGAAGGCGCCGTCCTCGCCGTCGAACCCGCCAGCGTCACGCTGCACTGCACGTTCGCCGCCGACGCGCCGACGCGCAGCGACGACGTCCTGC
>JAEYTU010000040.1 GCA_023433825.1 Planctomycetota bacterium | reverse complement strand
ACCAGGCACTCGACACGATCCCGTGGCCGATCCTGATCTTCATCGGCGGCACCGTCGCGCTGAGTCAGGCGTCGGGCGACGCCGGCACGACGGCGCGGATCGGTAGCGCCCTCGTCGACGTGCTCGGTGGCTACGGCCCGCCCGTCATCGTCGCGGGGTTGTTCGTCGGCGCGTTGATCCTGACCGAGTTCCTGTCGAACAACGCGATGGCCGTCATCATGACGCCGATCGCGATCGAGGCCGCGCGCGTCGCCGACGGCGATCCACGCGTCTTCGCGCTCGCGATCGCGTTCGGCGCCAGCGCCAGTTTCGCGAACCCGCTCGGCTACACGACGAATCTGATCGTGTTCGGACAGGGCGGCTATCGCGTGCGCGACTTCCTGAAGGTCGGAATCCCGATGAATCTGCTGGTCGGGACCGCCGGCGTCATCGCGATGTGGGTCGCCTACCGACCGTGATCGACGTTCCTGTCCGGTTCGTCGTCGACGCCGCGCGAACGCGCGGCAAGATCTTCGCGCCGCGATCCCGACCACCGACGTAGCCCGGTCGTGCCCGGACGCCGCATCGCATCTCCGACACCATGAAGATCTGTTTCGTCAGCAAGGAAGTCGCCGGCGTTCGCGGCGGCGGCATCGGCACCTACATCGCCGAGGCCGGCAAGGCACTGCGCCGGTTCGGCCACGAGGTCTGGCTGTTGACCGAGGACCCGGGGGCGGATCGCCGCCACCTGCTCGACACGCTGCCGGGATTCACGAAGGTCATCGTCAACGGCCACGGGATCCGAGACGACGAACGGATGTGGTGCTTCCACGGCGAGCCGCACCTGAACTACTCGCGCTGGGTGCATCAGACGCTGATGAAGCTCGCCGCCGACGGTCAGCGCTTCGACTACGTCGAGTTCGCCGACTACGAGGCCGAGGGCGTGATCCCGCTGCAGGAGCACCGCCACTTCCGCGCCTACGGAGACACGGTGCTCGGTTTGATGCTGCACTCGCCGACGCACGAGTGCTTCCAGTACGACCAGCAAGGCCACCGAACGTCGCTCTACATTCGCGAGACCTGCAATCTCGAGGACCACGCGATCCGGATCGCGCCGCTGCGCCACAGTCCGTCGAAGGGTCTTCGCGACGAAGTGCTGCAGCGCCTCGGACTGCCGACGACGGACACGGCGATCATCCGTTACCCGATGGAACTGCCCGAACGCGCGCCGACGCCGACGCCGGCGCGGCAGCGGCTGACCGACCTCTCGTTCCTCTACTACGGACGCATCGAGCCGCGGAAGGGCATCGAGCAGTTGATGGAGGCGTTCGCGCAATTGCCGGAGCTGTCGATCGAGATGATCGGCGGAGACGTCCCGTACTCGCCGTACGGCAAGTCCTACCGCGATTGGTGCAAGAAGCGCGCGCCGGCGAACGTGACGTTCGTCGACGCAGTCCCCCGCCCCGAGTTGCTGCGTCGCGTCGCGACCGTCGACGTCTGCATCTTTCCGTCGCTGTTCGAGAACTGGCCGAACACCTGCATCGAGGCGATGGCTGCCGGACGCGTCGTGCTCGGCAGTCGCCACGGCGGCATGAGCGAGATGATCGAGCACGGCAAGAGCGGGTTCCTCGTCGACGGACGCGAAGCGAACGACATCGCGCGCGTGATCCGCAAGGACCTCGCAGCCGCGCTGTCGCGACTGCCGGCGATCGGCGCTGCCGCCAGCGAACGCATTCGCGCGTTCTCCGACCAGAAGGTCTACGAGCGCGCGATCGTCGAACGCGTCGAGACGTTCCGCCGCACCGCGCGCCCGCTTCCGATCGTCGACGCGGAGAAGCACAAGGTCAGCGTCGTCGTGCCGTTCTACAAGGACAGCGAGACGATCGACGAGACGATCGACTCGGCGATCGCGCAGCAGCACCGCAACCTCGAGATCCTGATCGTCGACGACGGCTCGCCGCTGCCCGACGCCGAGGCGATCCTCGCGCGGCAAGCCGCGAAGGATCCGCGCGTTCGCGTGCTGCGGAAGAAGAACGGCGGCCTCAGCTCGGCGCGCAATCACGGCATCGAGCACGCGAAGGGCGAGTACCTGCTGTTCCTCGACGCCGACAACCTCGCGCGGCCGGACTACGCGCGGATCGGCGTCGAAGTGCTCGAACGCCACCGCGACGCCGTGTTCGTCGCGCCCTACTGCCAGCACTTCGACCACGCGACGCGCAACTGCATCGGCGTCTACAACCCGCTGCCGTGGGATCGCGCCGCCGGACTGCTGATCAATCGCTTCGGCGACGCCGGCGCGTTCTTCCGCCGTTCGCTCTTCCTCGATCACGAACTCCGCTACGACGAGACGTTGATCAGCTACGAGGACTGGGCACTGTGGATGGACCTGCAGAAGCTCGGTCTGCGCGGGGAACTCGTCCCGCGCGTGCTCTACGACTACCGCGTCCGCCGCGACTCGATGGTCTCGCAGGACGGGCGCCCGAATCACCCAGCGTTGATGGGGTTGCTCGTGCAGCGGCACTTCCCGGCGCTCGGTCAGGAAGAACGGGAAGCGCTCGTGACGCTGTTCCAGGTCGCCGGACCGCGGTTCGCCAGCGTGTCGAGCTTTCCGCAGGAGCACACCGAGCCGCCGCCGAACGCGCACGCGACGCCCGCCGCGTCGCAGTCGTGCGCGCCGTTCGCACCACCGCGTCCGCCACTGCGGCACAAGGTCGTCGACGAGATGGCCCGGGTCGCGCGGAAGGTCCCGGGGTTGAGCCCGACGCTGCGGTGGTGCGCGGAGCGGACGTTCGCGTTGGGTCGAAAGCTGAAGGGCCGCTGAACATCCCGGCGCGGCGCCGTTACCCGCTCGAACTCGCGACTACTTTGCGACGTTCCGGCGTCCCCCGGAACCAACACGTCGGCCAGCCCGGTACCTGCCCACCCCGCTTGCCAGGAGAACTAACGAATGCACCCGACGAGGTTCCTGTTCGCGGCCATTGCCGCGAGTTCCCTGTTCGCCGCGTCCGCGTCCGCCCAAGGCGGCCCCCTGCGGCAATTCGCCACCCTCGACCTGAAGCGGCACCTGCCGCAGGTCGACCGTCCGACCGTCGCGATGGTCGGGCTCGATGCCGATGGCGACGGCCACCGCGACCTGTTGGTCGGCCACTCCGGATCGCTGCGGCTGCTGCGCAACGACGGCGTCGGTCGCTTCGCCGACGTGACCGCGACACACCTTCCGCCGACGACGGTCGATGTCGACGTGGTCTCGCTCGCCGCCGGTGACGTCGACGGCGACGGCGACGCAGACATCGTGGTCGGCGTCGAACTCGGCGACGGGCTGCTCTATCGCAATCTGGGCAACGGTCGCTTCGCTGCGCCAACGGTGCTTCCCGGCGCCGTGGGATCGACCGTCACGGCGATCCAACTCGTCGATCTCGATCGCGACGCGGACCTCGATCTCGTCCTCGGTCGTTCGAGTTTCGCCGGTCCGACCGACCTCGTCCTCGTCAACGACGGGGCCGGGAACTTCACCGACGAGACTGCGGCGCGGCATCCCGGCAGCGCGCCCCAACCGACGTATGCGCTCGCAACGGGTGACGTCGACGGCGACGGCGACGACGACCTGCTCGTCGCGCACGGATTCGGCGGCGTGCTGCTGTACCACAACGACGGCACCGGCCGGTTCGTCGCCCCGAGCGTGTCCCTCTTGCTCCCGCCACAGACCGATGCGCGCGCGTTGGGCTTGGCCGATCTCGACCGCGACGGCGATCCCGACCTTCTCGTCGGCAACCGGCTGCAGCAGAACCGATGGCTGCGCAACCACCGCGGCAGGTTCGACGACGTGACGCCGGCACAGATGCCCCTCGACGCCGACGCGACGGCGGGGTTCGGCATCGCCGACTTCGACCGCGACGGCGACCTCGACGTCTTCGTCGCCAACACCGGTTCGCAGAACCGCCTCTACGTCAACGACGGTCGGGGTCGACTCGTCGAGTTGGCGTCGAGCGGCGTTCCGACGGCGCTCGACGAGACGAGCTGCGTCGTCGTCGGCGACTTCGATCGCGACGGCGATGCGGACGTCGTGTTCGGCAATCGCAGCGGCCCCGACCGGCTGCTCCGGAACGTCGGTGCCATGCAGTTCGTCGACGCGACCGAAGCTGCGATTCCGCTGCAGAGCGGCTTCGTCTCCGACGTCGTCGTCGCCGACCTCGACGGCGATCGGCACCTCGACGTCGTGCTCGGCGACAACGGTGCGGGCGGCGGTGGGCAGATGCGTTACCTGCGTGGCGATGGCACCGGGGCGTTCGTCGACGAGTCACTGACGCGCTTGCCGTTCGCGGTCTCGACGACTGCGGCCCTGATCGCCGGCGACGTCGACGGAGATGGCGACCTCGACTTGATCGACGGCAACACGACACTGGATCGACTGCTGCTGAACGATGGCCGCGGCACGTTCCGCGACGCGACGTCGCAGCTCCCGGCGATTCCGCGGTCGACACTTCACCTGTTGCTCGTCGACATCGACGGTGACGGCGATCTGGACCTGATCGGCTCGACGACGAGTGGAATG
>JAEYTU010000467.1 GCA_023433825.1 Planctomycetota bacterium | reverse complement strand
GGTGCGCTGTGGTTCGTGCACGACCGGCTGCCGCACGCGCATTCGCCGGACGAGGCGACGGCGGAAGGCGTGCGACGATTGCGGCTGCATCTGTTCGTGCTCGCGATCGCGCTGCACAACTTCCCGGAGGGCCTCAGCGTCGGTGTCGCCTACGGCGCCGGCAGAGAAGCAGGGACCGCCGTCACGATCGGGATCGGCTTGCAGAACCTCCCCGAGGGATTCGCGGTCGCTGCGGCGATGACGACGGCCGGAACGACGCGACTCCGCGCGTTCCTCGTCGCGTCGGCGACCGGCGCCGTCGAACCGATCGGCGGGCTCGTCGGCGTGCTCGCCGTGTCGATCAGCGACGCCGTGTTGCCGTTCGCCCTTGCCGGAGCCGCCGGCGCGATGCTGTTCGTCATCGCCGGCGAGATCGTGCCCGAGACGCATCGACCAGGATTCGAACAGTCGGCGACGTTCGCACTCGTGCTCGGCTTCGTCGTCATGCTCGTGCTCGACGTCGCGTTCGTCTGACGTGTCGCTATCCTCCCGCGCCACCCGTGAAGAGCCGATGGAACGACGCCGATGCGAAGGCATGCGTGGCTGCGCTCGGCGCCGATGCCGGTGATTCGTCGGCTCTCGATCTCGCGCTGCGCGTCTACACGAGCCGCCTGATCGGCAGCGATCCCGGCCTCGTCCTTCACGGTGGCGGCAACACGTCGGTCAAGACCGACGGCGTCGACATGTTCGGTCGCCGGACGCGCGTCATGCACGTCAAGGGCAGTGGCTCCGACCTCGCCGACGTCGGACCGAGCGGGTTGCCGGCCGTCGCGCTCGAACCGCTGCTGGCGCTGCGCGCGCTCGACGCGATGCCGGACGCCGTCATGGTCGCCGCCGTTCGTGCGCAACTGCGCGACCCCGCGGCGCCGACGCCGTCGGTCGAGGCGCTGTTGCACGCGTTCCTGCCGCAGAAGTTCGTCGACCACACGCACGCCGACGCGATCCTCGTCCTGACGAACCAACCCGATGGCGAGGCGCGGATCCGGGAGGCGCTCGGTCCCGACGTCGAGATCCTGCCGTGGATCATGCCGGGCTTCCCGCTCGCGAAGGCCGTCGCCGACGCCTACGAACGCCGCCCGACGTGCCGCGGGATCGTGCTGCTGAAGCACGGGTTGTTCACGTTCGGGTCCGACGCGAAGACCAGCTACGAGGCGATGATCGAGTTCGTCGATCGCGCCGAGCGCTTCGCCGCGCGCGCCGTCGCGCACCGCGAACGGACGAACGTCGCGACCGCTGCGCCGCCGACGGCTGCTGCGGCGACGCCGTCGGCGCCACTCGCGGCACCCGACGAGATCGCGGCGCGCCTGCGCGGCGCGCTCGCGCGTCCGGTCGACACACCGCTCGGCCCGCACTGGCAGCGCGTCGTCGCGACGTTCCGCAGTTCGCCCGAGATCGTCGCGTTCACGCGCCGCGAAGACGCCGCCGCGCTGCTCGCCCGCGGTCCGCTGACGCCCGACCACGTGATCCGGACGAAGGGTCCCTACCTGTGGCTCGACGCGCGCGCCGCCGCCGACACCCGCGCGTGCCGCGACGCCGTCGCCGGCTACGTGCGCGACTACGAGGCGTACTTCGCGGCGAACCGCGGGCGCGTCGCCGGCGCACGAATGACGACGCCGACGCCGAACGTCGTCGTCGTCGCCGATGTCGGACTCTTCGCGTTCGGTGCCACGAGCAAGGCTGCGTCGATCGCCGCCGACATCGCCGAGCGCACGCTCGCCGGCAAGGCCGCCGCCGCAGATCTCGGGCGTTACGAGGATCTGCCGCCGGCCGAGTTGTTCGAGATGGAGTACTGGCCGCTCGAACGCGACAAGCTCGGCAAGGCGTCGGCGCCGGTCCTCGCCGGCCGCGTCGCGCTGGTCACCGGCGGCGGCGGCGCGATCGGTCACGGGATCGCCGACGCGCTGCTGCGTGCCGGCGCCCACGTCGTGCTGACCGACGTCGACGCTTCGCGGCTGACCGCCGCCGTCGACTTGCTGCGAACGACGCACGGGAAGTCGACGGTCGCGGCGACGCTCGCCGACGTGACCGATGCCGCCGCCGTCCGCGAGCTGTTCGCGTTCGCGGCGCGGACGTTCGGCGGTGTCGACATCGTCGTCCCGAACGCCGGCGTCGCGCACGTCGCGTCGCTGGCCGACATGGATCCCGAACGCTTCCGCCGCGTCGTCGACGTCAACCTGACCGGCACGATGCTCGTACTGCGCGAGTCGGCGCGGTGGTTCGCGCTGCAGGGCACCGGCGGCGACGTCGTCGTCCAAGCCAGCAAGAACGTCTTCGACCCCGGTGCGTCGTTCGGCGCGTATTCGGCGAGCAAGGCCGGCGTCCATCAGCTCGGCAAGGTCGCTGCGCTGGAGTTCGCCGCGCTCGGCGTGCGCGTCAACATGGTCAACGCCGACGCCGTCTTCGGCGATGCCGTTCGCAGCGGTCTGTGGGCCGAAGTGGGCCCCGACCGGATGCGCGCGCGCGGGCTCGATGCCGCCGGGCTCGAGCGCTTCTACACCGAACGGAGCCTGCTGAAGGTCCGCGTCCTGCCGGCCCACGTCGGCGAGGCCGTCGTCTTCTTCGCGTCCGGCCGCACACCGACGACCGGTGCGACGCTGCCGGTCGACGGCGGTATCCCCGGCGCGTTCCCGCGATGACGGCCGCGATCGAACTGCACGGACTGCGCAAGGTCTTCCGCCGCGGCCGCGAGGAAGTCGTCGCCGTCGACGGCCTCGACCTCTCGGTCGCGAGTGGCGAGGTGTTCGGGCTGCTCGGTCCGAACGGCGCCGGCAAGACGACGACCGTCGAGATCTGCGAAGGGTTGCAGAAGCCGACGGCCGGCGACGTCGTGATCCTCGGCGAACGGTGGGGCGCTCGCGACGACGTCGCGCTGCGCGAACGGATCGGCGTCACGCTGCAGGAGACGCGCTTCTTCGAGAAGCAGACCGTCGCCGAACTGATCCGCGTCTTCGCGTCGTTCCATCGGAGCGCGCGTCCGGTCGACGAGATCGTCGAACTGCTGTCGCTGACCGAGAAGCGCGACACGCGCAGCCATCAACTTTCCGGCGGCCAGCGCCAGCGCCTCGCCGTCGCCTGTGCGCTCGTCGCGAAGCCGGAGTTGTTGTTCCTCGACGAGCCGACGACCGGTCTCGACCCGCAGTCGCGCCGCAGCCTGTGGGACGTCGTGTCGCGGTTCCGCGCCGACGGCGGGACCGTGCTGCTGACGACGCACTACATGGACGAGGC
>JAEYTU010000632.1 GCA_023433825.1 Planctomycetota bacterium | reverse complement strand
GCGTGACCCCGAAGGCGCGGATCCGTTCCTACGCCGTCGCCGGCGTGCCCCCGGAACTGATGGGAATCGGTCCGGTGCCGTCGATTCGCGCGGCAGCGCAGCGCGGCGGCCTGAAGATCGAGGACATCGATCTGTTCGAGATCAACGAGGCCTTCTCCGCTCAGTACCTCGGCTGCGAACGCGACCTCGGGCTCGACCGCGACAAGGTCAACGTCAACGGCGGCGCGATCGCACTCGGCCACCCGCTCGGCGCGACCGGCACACGATTGCTGCTGACGCTGGTCCGCGAGCTGCATGTGTCCGACAAGCAGTTCGGCTGCGCGAGCGCGTGCATCGGCGGCGGGCAAGGCATCGCAATGATCCTCGAACGCGTCTGAGCCCCCGGCCGCAAGCCGCGCACGCCAACAACGAACATGACATCGAAGACGACGCATTCCCCAGACCGCACCGTGCAGGTCGACGGCCGCATCCTCTACCTGACGGACGACAAGGAAGTCCTCGCGGCGCAGCTCTACGACGGCATCACGCTGCCGTGGAACCCCGATCGCAAGCTGATCGACAACATCTCGACCGACGAACTGACCCCCGGATGGGTCTGCTACTACTACGACGAGACGCTCGCGCGCTATTGCCTGGTCGGGCTGCGCGGCGGCGTCGTCAAGAAGGACGCGATCGCGAACGGCAAGTTCGGCGTGATCGTCAGTGGGATCTCGAAGGGCTGCGGCAGCAGTCGTGAGACGGCGCCGTTCTCCGAGTTGAAGGCCGGCGTGCAGGTCGTCATCGCGAAGAGCATCGAGAAGATCTACGGCCAGAATTGCCAGAACATCGGCCTGCTGACGTCGACCGACTTCGGTTTGATCGAGCGGATCGAGCGCGGCGAGGCGATCCCGATCGCCGAGTTCACGAAGGGCCTCGACCCGATCAGCCGCAGCATCGTCGAGCACGGCGGATTGTTCGCCTACAACCAGGCGCGGCTCGCAGGAACGGTCGCACCGCCGTCGCTGGAGACGGCGCCGCGCCCGATGACGCTGTGCGAGAAGATCATCGCGCAACGTGCGATCGCCGATGCGCGCACCGGGCGCACGGGGCTCGCCGCCGTCAAGCCCGGCGATGCGTTGTTCGCACGCACCGACGTCCGCTTCAGCCACGAGTACGTGACGCCGATGGCCGAGGCGTTGTTCCGGATGGGACTCGGTGAAGACGCGCGAATCGCCGAACCGGAGTCGGTCTACGCGTTCCGCGACCATCTGACGTTCCTCGATCGCGTGATGCCGAAGGCGCACGTCGAGATGGGGCTGCGTGAGCAGGCGGCGAGCCTCGCCACCGTGCAGGAGAAGTTCGTCCGCGAGCAGGGCGTCCGCCTCTACGGCGAAGTCGATCGCGACGGCGCACCGGCCGGCAGCGAAGGCATCTGCCACAACATCATCCTCGAGGACGTCGCGTTGCCCGGTCAGCTCGTGATCGGGACCGACTCGCACACGTGCATGGCCGGCGCGCTCGGTTGCTTCGCGTTCGGCGTCGGTTCGACCGACATGGCGAATGCGTGGTACACGCGCGACGTTCGGATCCGCGTACCCGAGTCGGCGCGCGTGCACCTTCGCGGTCGGCTGCCGGACGGCGTCTGTGCGAAGGACGTCATGCTGAAGCTGCTGTCCGACGACTTCTTCAAGAGCGGCGAAGGCATCGGGAAGGTGCTCGAGTTCTGCGGACCCGGCGTCCGCGCGATGTCACTCGACGAGCGCGCAACGCTGTCGAACATGGCCGTCGAAGCCGGCAGCTTCACCGGGATCCTCGAGGCCGACGAAGTCGTCGTCGACTACCTCGTCGAGATGCGCGGCGCGAAACCCGACGACGTCCGCGCGCGGATCGTTCGGGCCGACGACGACGCGACGTACTGCAAGCACTTCGACATCGATCTCGCGACGTTGGAGCCGATGGTCGCGACGCCGGGCGATCCGCGGAACGGCATCCCGCTGCGCGAGCTCGACGGCGACGTTCGGATCGACATTGCCTACGGCGGATCGTGCACCGGCGGCAAGAAGGCGGACATGGACATGTACGCGTCGGTCGTCCGGCGCGCGCTCGATGCGGGGCGCTCGCTGCCCGACGGCGTGCGGCTCTACATCCAGTTTGGCAGCCAGAAGATCCGCGACTACGCCGAGAGCATGGGCTACGTGACGTTGTTCCGTTCGGCCGGCGTCGAGCTGATCGACCCGTCGTGCGGCGCCTGCATCAAGGCGGGCCCGGGCGTCTCGGATCGCGCGGAGCAGGTCACCGTGTCGGCGATCAATCGCAACTTCCCTGGTCGCTCGGGGCCGGGACAGGTCTACCTCGCGAGCCCGCTCGTCGTCGCGGCGTCCGCGTTCCTCGGGCGCATCGGCGGTCCGGAGAACCTCTGAACGTCGTGCGGCGCGTCGCAGCGCCGCGCGCCGTCGATCACGGCAGCTCCGATCACGGCAGCTCTGATCACGGCAACTCGACGTCGAGCACTTCGCCGTCGGCGAGCAGCAGCTGCCGCCGCTGAATCGGGCCGGCCTCGACGCGCCACTCGAGCGTGTACATGCCCGGCACGAGCGGTGACTCCAGCATCGCCTCGGTCGGCGCCGGCAGACCGTTCTCGCGGACGACGCGCTCGGCGCCGAGGCGCGCCGAGAAGCGCGCAGGCACGGGATTGCCGGCGACGTCGAGGATCCGAATCGCGACGGTCGTCCCGAGCGGATTGCCGTCGCCGTCCTTCGCGCGCACGCGGAGCTGCGCGCCGACCGGCAGTTGCAGATGCAGCGGAAGGTCCTCGAAGCCGGCGAACGTGAAGTCGCCGGTGGCGACACGCAGCGGTCGAACGTCCCCGTTGGTCTCGATCGCCGACACCTCGTAGCGGTAGCGCCCGGCCGTCAGCTCCGGCAGTCGATATGTCCCGTCGGTCTCGGCGCGTTCGCGCGTCCACAGCTTGTCGCCGACGGCGTCGCCCGCCTGGATCCGCCACAGCGTCAATCGGATCCGCGGCACGGCCTGCAACTGCGCATCGTTGACGTGGAACCGAACGCCGCTGCCCGCCGCTTTCGGCGTCAGCAGCACGCGCACGATCGGATTCGGTTCGAGCACCGTCGCGCGGACACGGACGTCGTCGATCGGATCGAAGCCGTCCGCTTCGACGCGCAGGACGGCGAACTGCTCGATCTGCAACTGCAACGTCGTCGTCGTCCCCTGCACGAGCTGCGACTCACGTCGTCCGTCGCCGTGCACCAGCGTGTACCGGAACGCCGGCACTGCCGCGCCGTCGGGGCGCGCGCCGACTTCGAGTCGCGCTGCCCCCGGAAGCGTCGCCGCCGGTTCGACCCGCGTCGCCGGGTCCGGCGGCGGGTCGCGCTTGTCCGGGACGACCGTCTCGCCCGGTGTCTCGACGCGCGTCGTCGGCGGTGCCACCGGCTCGACCGGACGCGGTGCGCGCATCGTCTCGGTGTCGCCGGTCGGCGCCGGCGGCGGTGGGGTCCGGTTCAGGAACCACACGGCAGCGGCGGCCAGGGCGACGAGCACGACGATCAGCGCGGAACGCATCGCGGAACGATACCTGCGTGGCGACGAGGACGACGTCCTCAGACGCGCGGTGGGTCGGTCAGCGTCCGCCACCGCCGCCGCATTCCGATCGTGTCAGGGGTCGGCGCGCGGCCACCATCGCGCACTTCGAGCGGTTGGCTGGCGTGAGCCGGCTGCGCCGTCGCCGCGTGGGTCGGCGAAGTGCGTGGTGGTGCGTGCGTCGCGTCGTTCGTCCGGTCGTTCGGCGGCTGCGCCGCCATTGGGTCGTGGTGCATGGTCGTGGTCCTCGGGCCGTCCCTCCCGGCGCCCGCCCTCCGACCCCACTGTGCTCGCGAAACTCCCACGGTCCCGCACCGATCCCGGCAATCACGTCGCAAGTCGGACGCGGTCTCGTGACAGAGCAGTTACCTGTGCGTCGGCAAAGCGGGTGGGCGGCGTGCCTACATTCACCGCCTTCGAAACCGACCCAGAGGTGTCCCGATGATCATCCGTTCGCTGTCCGTCGTCTCCGTCCTGCTCGCGGCTCCGCTCTTCGCCCAGGAACGGGAAGCTCGTCCCGCTCCCGCCGCTCCGGCGCAACCCGTCGCTGCGGCGGCCACCGAAGCCGAGAACACGTTCTATCGCGCGTTCTATCTGGAGCGCGGTGAGCGTCGCGGGAAGGAGGCGCTCGAGCTGTACACGAAGTTCCTCGAGCTCGCGCCGAACCACCGGTTCGCCGGTCAAGCCGCTGTCGCCGGTCATCGCATCCTGACGAACGACGGCAAGCTCGAGGACGCCGAGAAGTTCAAGACGAAGTGGGCCGCGCAGTTGAAGAACGCGCCGACCGCCGACACGCGTCCGGAAGGCCGTCCCGAGGGTCGCCCCGAGGGTCGTCCGGAAGGCCGTCCGGAAGGTCGTGGGCAAGGTGGCGCCGGTGGGCGTCGCGCGGGCGGCATGGGCGTCCTGATGGGCGACCGGAAGCTGACCGAGATGAACGACGAGGAATTGGCGCAGGTCAAGACGAGCCTCGGCGGCATGGGCCGCATGGTCGAGATGATGCGCACGAACGGTCAGGCCGAGCAGGCCGACCAGCTCGAGAAGAACGTCAAGAAGCTCGGTGAGCTGCTCGACGCCGGCAAGAAGGACGAGGCGCAGAAGATCGTCGACCAGATGCGCGAGAGCATGCGCAACCGTGGCGGCCGTGGCGGTCGCGGCGGCGGCGGCGGCGGCGCGGGTGGCGGCGGCGGCCGCGACTGAGCCGAGCATGGATCGGGATCGACCGACGGAAACGTCGTCGATCGCAGCGGCCCGCGTCGTGACGCTCTCACGCCGCGGGCCGCGTCGTTTCGCGAGGTCGCGACCGATCGCTACGGTGCCGACGCGATGGCGCGCGCATCCAAGGCACCCCCCGATCCCGTTCGGCTCGAGGTCTTCCACCACCTGCTGACGGCGATCTGCGAAGAAGCCGGTGCGCTGCTGCAGCGCTCCGCCGTCAGCCCGAACATCCGCGAACGCCGCGACTACTCGTGTGCGCTGTTCGACGCCGAGGGTCGGCT
>JAEYTU010000630.1 GCA_023433825.1 Planctomycetota bacterium | reverse complement strand
GAGCACCGGCGCGCGTCACGCAAGCCGAAGCCGACGGCGCGAGCCGTGTCGCCGTCGCATACCGCATCCGGATGACCGGCGGCGACGCGCTTCGACTGCTGCCGTACGACGGTCACCTGCCCCAGCTCGACGTTCCGGCGGTCGCGCTGCCGATGGGTTCGACTCCGGCTCCCGGGGAGCGGCTCGTCCTGATCAGCGAGGGACCGATCGACGCCGACGCGTCGACGATTCGCTTCGGCGGTCCGGTCCGCGGACAGACGCGCGACCAGAGCGGCGCGGTCGTCGCCGACGGACTGGCGTTCGAAGCCGACGGAGTTTCGATCGAACGCGAGCCGAAGACCGGCGCGTTGGTGCGCGTGACAGCCGCCGCCGGTGCCGATCTGCGCAGCGGATCGTTGACCGCGCGCGGTCGCAACCTCGTCCTCGACGCGCGGCGCACGACGCTGACCGTCGAGGATCCGCGCGGCCGCGCGGCGGTCACCGGTCGCTCGATGCAGTGGCTCGGGCGCCACGTCGTCGTCGACTACACGACCGGCGAAGGCTCGGTCTGGGGCGCGCGCTTCGACGGGGGGGTCGCCGATGGGACGAGGCACTGACGGCAACCGGATGCGACACGGAGCGCGGTTGCCGTTCGCCACACTGGCGGTGTGCACGACGTTCGCCGCCGCGAACGTCGCCGGTCAGGAGCCGGCGTCGACGCCGGTGGCGGCCCCGCTGCGCGACGGCGCCGCGCTGACGATCGAGGCCGAGTTCGTGACCGAACGGATCGGGCTCGACCACCGCGAGGTCGTCCTCGACGGTGGGTTCCGGATCACCTACGGCGACGTCGAGATCTACGGCGAACGCGGCGTCGTGCGGCTCGACCGCGACGAGGCGCAGGACCTGATCGGCGGCGGCACGAGCGGCAGCGGACTCCCGCGCCGCGGCGCACCGTCGGCGCCGGCACGACGCGCGCTCTCCGACGAAGTACTGCGCGAACGTCTGCAGAGCTTCCTGCGCGCGGCCGGCGCGACACCGCGTCCGACCGGCGGTGCGCGGCAGACCGTCGTGCTGCGGCTCGCGCGTTCGCTGTATCTCGAAGGCGGCGTCGCCATCGTTCGCGGCGGCGTCGAGGTGGCCCGCGCCGAACGGATCCTGATGTCCACGCACGACGACCGCGTCGTGCTGGAGGACGCATTGCTGCGTCTCGTCGACGCGAAGGACCCGGCGAAGATGCTCGTCGTCCGCGGTCCGAAGCTGGTCCGGCAGGGGCCGCGAACGGTCGGTCGCGACGTGTCGGTCACGACCTGCGACGCCGGTGTGCCGCACGTCGAAGTTCGCTCGGAGCTCGTCGAGATCGTCGAGCGCGGCGGCGACTTCGAGGTCAAGTCGAGCAGCAGCACGATCGCCGTCGCCGGCGTCACGCTGTTCCCGCTCCCGAACACGAGCTTCTACACGTCCGAGCAGTCCCAGATCCCGTTGCGCGGCGCGTCGGGTGGCTACTCGGATCGCGAAGGCGTCCGCTTCTCGCTGGAGTTCGGCCGCTCGATGAACCGCACCGGCGGCGCGATCCACGAGTGGTTGACCGGCCGACCGGCGAGCGAGTTTCGCGGCAACTGGCGTGCGGGCCTCGGTTGGATCGAGAAGCGCGGCTACCCGACCGAGCTCGGCTTCGACTACCGCGCCGACGGTGTCTATCGCGGATCGATCGAGAGCCTGTATCTCGACGACCGCGGGACCGACATCCGCGAGATCACGCGCAACATCGACGGCTCGGCGATCGACCGTTCGGACCGCTTCGTCGTGCGCACCGAGAACCGACTCCACCTGTCGAGCCGGACGACGCTCGACCTCAGCGTGTTCGATGCATCCGACGCGGCGATCTACTCGGAGTTCTTCCGCCGCGAGTACCGCGAGACCGAAGCGCCGGAGACCAGCGCACACCTGCGGCACGCCGACGAGAACCGGATCCTGACGGTGACCGGGCGGTTCAACGCGACCGACTTCTCGTACCGCGACGATCTGTCACTGGCGCCGGCGTTCGTCGAGGAGCGGCCGGTCGCGACGTTCGACTGGATCGCGCAACCGCTGTTCGACCTGCCGCTCGACACGCCGTTGTTGTTCACGGCCTCGACGAACATCGGCCGCCTCGAACGTCGCTTCGATCCGCGCGTGCCGGCCGCCGATGTCGTCGACGACGCGACGACGCGGCTCGACCAGCGCGCCGAACTCGCGGCACCGTTCCGCTTCGGCGCGCTGCGGGTTCGGCCGTACCTCGCCGGACGGGTCACGCACTACGAGGACTCGATCCGCCGCAGCGCCGAGACGCGACTCGCCTACGAGGCCGGTATCGCGGCGTCGACGCGGATGGAGCGGACGTTCGAATGGCTCGACGGCATCGGCCAGCGCCAGGCGATGCGGCATGTCATCCACCCGGTCGTCACGTGGTTCCATCGTTTCGGCGTCAGCGATCCACCGACCGAGTTCTTCCAGTTCGACGAGATCGATGCGCTCGACGACCGATCGGAAGTCCGCTTCGAAGTGCTGCAACGCCTGCAGCGCGTCAGCGGCGCCAAGGGAACGTCGACGCCGGTCGATCAGGTGTTCCTCGACCTCGCGCAGCCACTGCGCCCGCACACGCGGCGCGACAACGGCGGCGAGCTGCTCGCACCGTTCGAATACGAGATGCTCGTCCGCGCGCCGGAATGGATCCCGGTCCCCGAACTCAAACTGCTGCTCGAAGGCGAGCACGACTGGAACGAGCGCCGGCTGCGGACCTTCAACACCGGTGCGCGGTTCCGTGCGCTCGACGTCGCGTGGTTCACCGACTACCGCACCGACCACACGACGCGCGGGGCGATCTCGTATGGCGGGACGACGCAGTTGCTGCACCGGTGGCAGCTCGGCGCCGGGTCGCAGTACGACCTCGAACGCGAGGAGAACCTCTACTACGGCGCCGAGTTGATCCGTCAGGACCACGACTTCCGGCTCGTCTTCGCACTCAGCTACGACATCATCGGCGACGATCTGTCGTTCACGATCAACTTCGAGCCGACGCTGCGCGGCTTCCTCGGCGCCGACGAGCGGCGCTATCG
>JAEYTU010000625.1 GCA_023433825.1 Planctomycetota bacterium | reverse complement strand
ATCCTGCGCCGCGGCGCCGTTCCGACGCTGGAGTTCCGCGCGTCGATCGTGATCGGGTCCGGCAGCCTGTCGTTCGAACTCGTCCGCGCGCTGACCGAACGCCTGCCGATCATGATCTGCCCGCGGTGGGTGCAGGTCCCCGCGCAACCGATCGCGATCGAGGACCTGCTCGACTACCTCGTCGCCGCGCGCGACATCGCCGGCGCCGCGAGCCGCATCGTCGAGATCGGCGGCGCCGACGTCGTCAGCTACGCCGACCTGATGCGCGAGTACGCGCGCCAACGCGGGCTGCGTCGGTTCCTGATCCGCGTGCCGGTCCTGACGCCGCGCCTGTCGAGCCTGTGGCTCGGGCTCGTCACGCCGATCTATGCACGCGTCGGGCGGATCCTCGTCGACAGCATCCGCCACCCGACCGTCGTGACCGATCCGAGTGCGGCTGCCGCGTTCGGACTTCGACCGAAGGGCATGCCGGCGGCGATCGCGGCGGCGCTGCGCAACGAGGACCGCGAATGCGCAGAGACGCGGTGGAACGATGCGCGCGTCGTCGCCGGCCTGCCGCGCGACTTCACGAACGTTCGCTTCGGCAACCGCATCGTCGACTCACGCACCGTGACGATCGCCGTCCCGCCGGCGGACGCATTCACCCCGATCCGCACGATCGGCGGTGCGAACGGCTGGTACGCAGCGAACTTCCTGTGGCGGCTCCGCGCCGCCGTCGACGTGCTCGTCGGCGGGATCGGACTGCGCCGCCGCCGCCGCGACCCGCAGCACCTCGCCGTCGGCGAAGTGCTCGACTGGTGGCGCGTCGAGGCGTTCGAGCCGGATCGACTGCTGCGTTTGCGCGCCGAGATGAAGGTGCCCGGCCGCGCGTGGCTCGAGTTCACGGTCGAGCCGTCGGCCGACGGCACGTCGTCGACGATCCGTCAGACCGGCATCTTCGATCCGATCGGCGTCGCCGGGCTCGCGTACTGGTACGTCCTGTACCCGGCGCACGCGTGGATCTTCGCGCGGATGCTGCGCGGCATCGCGCGCCGCGCCGTCGCGTCGTCGCTCAGTCGTCGCGACGCATCAGCAGGGACAGGATGTGCATGAACAGCAGCACGACGTCGACGAACAGCACGACCGCCGCGCTGACGTAGGCCGTCGTCGGGTAACGGTGCAGGATCTTGCTCGTGTCGTAGAGCACGAATCCGGAGAACAGCACGACGCCGACGGCCGAGTACCACAGGCCGACGGTGAACTCGAACAGCGAACCGGCGATCGCGATTCCGATCATCGCGAACAGGCCGATCGTCAACGCGCCGCCGAGGAACGAGAAGTCCTTCCGCGTGACGAACACGTAGCCGGTCAATCCGGTGAACACGAGCGCGGTCAGCATCGCCGCCTGCGTCAGCACTTCGGGCTGCACGTTCGCGACGTGCAGTACGACCGGCGCGAGCAGCAACCCGAACAGGAAGACGTAGGCGAAGTACGCGATCAGGTTGATCGGTGAACGTTCGGCGACGGCGTGGACGACGTAGGAGCCGCCGAGGATGACGATCAGCGAGATCCACGGGCTCGTCCGGTACAGCGACACCGCCATGTCGCGCACGGCCGGGATGTTGCCCGCTGCCCACAGCGTGAAGGCGAACCCGAAGATCCCGGCGAGCAGCAGCATGTAGGTGCGCTGCAGGAACGTCGCGCGTTCGGCGATCGAGGCTTCGGCGGCCGACAGTCCGCCGGTCGGGGAATAGGGATTCACTGCGTTCATCGTTCTTCCTTCGATGGTTGGTCGTTCGAGGCGGCGGACGATAGCCACGTCGCCGCGGTCGTCCACCTCCATCGACGCTCCATCGACCGTCGAACGACCGTTCGTCGACCCTCCGCCGAACTCGCTGGCCCCCGAACGACCCCGTATAGAGCCGCCATGCGCGCACTCCTCCGCTCGTCGCTCGCGGCAATCCTCATTGCCGCCGGCGCGTCCCCGCTCCTCCTCGCCCAAGCGGCGCCGACCGCGACGAAGCGCCTGACGCTCGAACAGACCGTCGGCCTCGGCGAACGCCCGCAGTTCGGCGCGCAGTTGCCGCCCGTCGCGTGGGCCGCCGATGGCAAGCACCTGGTCGTCCGCGGGGCGAGCGGCGTCGAATGGATGGACCCCCGCACCGGCGAACGTCGCAAGCCCGACGCGCCGGCGACCGAGGGGACCGGGAACACGCCGAACGCACCGCGCGCCCGCGGCCCACGCACGCCGGAGAGCGCCGACCGGCGCGTGCCCGACGCGAGCCCGGACGCGAAGTGGGTCGCGTTCGTCCGCGGCAACGACCTGTTCGTCGAGGAGGCCGCGTCGAAGGCCGCGC
The DNA here is from genome assembly GCA_023433825.1 of Planctomycetota bacterium. Taxonomy (GTDB): domain Bacteria; phylum Planctomycetota; class UBA1135; order UBA1135; family UBA2386; genus JAEYTU01. Next base: position 2,687 of record JAEYTU010000625.1, on the reverse strand, counting down.
GCCCGCTGACGAACGACGGCGGCAAGCTCGTCTACAACGGGCTGCTCGACTGGGTCTATCAGGAGGAGGTCTACGGTCGCGGCAAGTTCCGCGCGCACTGGTGGAGCCCCGACTCGAAGGCGCTCGCGTTCCTGCGGCTCGACGAGACCGGCGTCAAGGAGTTCACCGTCGTCGATCACGTGCCGAGCCCGACGCGCCTCGACGCCGACAAGACGGTCAAGCTCGAGACCGACTTCTACCCGAAGGCCGGCGACACGAATCCGACGGTCAAGCTCGGCATCGCACCGATCGACGGTCCGCCGATCTTCGCGGACCTCTCCGACTACCCGGCCGACATCCTGATCGTGCGCGTCGGTTGGCGACCGGATGCGTCGGCCGTCGTGTTCCAGGTGCAGGACCGGATCCAGACGTGGCTCGACCTGTGCGCTTGCGATCCGACGACCGGGAAGGTCACCAAGCTGTTCCGCGAGACGTCCGACAGTTGGGTCAACATTCTCGAGGAGCCGCAGTGGCTCGCCGACGGCTCGTTCCTGTGGCTCAGTGAGCGAACCGGCTTCAAGCACCTCTATCACTACGAAGCCGACGGCACGCTGCGGCGCGCGATCACGTCCGGCGACTGGCAGGTGCGCGACGTCCTGCGCGTCGACGAGGCGACGGGGCGGATCTGGTTCACGGCGACGAAGGACGGCGCCGTCGACGACAACGCGTATCGGACGACGTTCGACGGTGGCGAGCCGGTGCGGCTGACGCAGGGCCGCGGACGGCATCGCGTCACGTTGAACGCCGACGGCTCGATGTTGCTCGACACGGTGTCGTCGCTGACCGCGCCACCGGAGCTTCGCGTCTGCGATGCCGACGGCAACGTGCTGCGCGTCGTCGAAACGGCGAAGCCGCGCGATCTCGACGCCTACGGCTATCGCGCGCCGGAGCTGATCGAGATCCCGGCACGCGACGGCTACGTGATGGACGCGACGATCCTGAAGCCGGCCGACTTCGACCCGAACGCGAAGTACGCGATCTGGCTCGAGACCTATGCCGGGCCCGACGCACCGTCGGTGCGCAATGCATGGCAGGCCGATCCGTGGCCGCAGTTCCTCGCGCAGCAGGGGTACATCCACTTCCAGGTCGACAACCGCAGCGCGAGCGGCAAGGGGCAGAAGTACACCGCTGCTTGCTACAAGAACTTCGGCAAGAGCGAGCTCGCCGACATCGAGGACGCGCTCGCGTGGCTCGGCAAGACGTATCCGTGGGCCGACACGTCGCGCGTCGGGATCAGCGGGTGGAGCTACGGCGGAACGATCACGGCCTACGCGCTGACGCACGGCAAGTCGTTCAAGCTCGGTGTCGCCGGCGCCGGTGTCTACGACTGGCGCCTCTACGACACGATCTACACCGAGCGGTACATGGACACGCCGCAGAACAACCCGGCCGGGTACCGCGAGAGTTCGTGCATCGAGAACGCGAAGAACCTGCACGGCCATCTCGTGCTCGTCCACGGGACGATGGACGAGAACGTTCACCTGCAGAACGCGATGCAGCTCGCGTTCGCGCTGCAGAAGGCGCACAAGGACTTCGAGATGATGCTGTACCCCAAGTCGCGCCACGGCGTCGGCAGCTTCGAACAGCACTGGCATCTGCGTCGTCTGACGTGGCGTGCGATCCAGCAGCATCTCGGCGGGCCGATCCGGAGCTGACGTCGCGCGGGGCGCGGCGTGCGCGTTCAGCGGCCGCCGGTCGCCGGCCGCGTGACGTGGACGTCGCTCCGCAGCGCCGGCAGCTCGATCGCGCGCGGCCAGCGCGGATCGGTCAGCGTGACGTCGACGCCAGCGAGCGGGACGAACAGGGCCACTGTCGGTCCGCGAACGACGACCGCGGCCTGATCCGGCGGTTGCCCGACGGCGACGGTGCACTCTTGCAGCGATCCCTCGGCGTCGTTCTCGCGCGTGATCCGCACGCTGCGCAATTGTTCACGGAGGTCGACGACCAACGGCTCGGCTGGGCCGTTGGCCGCACGCGCGCGCAAGTCGATCGCGTCGGACCAGAACGGGTCGCGCACGCCGGGCACGTGGACGGCGATCCGGTCGAGGACCGGATCCAGCTTCGCGGAATGCACGCGAACGACGGTGCGATCTGCCGCCGTCGATGCCGACTTTGGGGATGACGTAGGTCGCAGATCACGCGCGGGCGACAACGCGTCGGCGTTCGCAGTCGTCAGTCGCACGAACGGCAGAAGGGTTGGGTGCATCGCATCCGCGTCGTCGCTGGGTGGCAGCACGAGCAGCACGTGCAGCGCGTGCCCGATGACCAGCGCGAGCGTCACGTCGCGAGCGCCGACCGCGACTTCGATCGGCGGCGCCGGCAGCGAATGAAGCGCGCGCGCGACGATCCACAACGACCCGCTGGTCTGCCGACCGCGGACCGAGAACCGTCCGTCGGAGTCGGTGCTGGCGCTCGCGATCTCTCGAATCGGCTCGCCGGGGCCGCCGCGTGTTCCGACGCCGACGATCGCGGCGACTGCTGGCTCGCCGTCGAGCGTCACGCGCCCTTCCACCAACACGGGCGGCAACTCGACGCGCAACGTGCCGAGGTCATGATCGTTCGTCTGCGGCAGCGTGAATGGCGCGAGCTCGATCTCGGCGACGACGGCCGCGCCCCGCATCAGGCGGAGCCGACCCCCGGTCGCGACG
>JAEYTU010000614.1 GCA_023433825.1 Planctomycetota bacterium | reverse complement strand
GGACTGCGTACCGTGCTGCCCGAGCCACCGACGGAGCCGGTCACGCCGATCCCGACCGACGTCGCGGCCGTGCCGGCGGATCCGACACCGGCGACGACACCCGCGCCGTCGGCCGCGGAGAGGGCGGCCGCGGCGGCGGCAGGCACGTTCGCCGTCGAGCAGTTCGTCTGGACCGGCGCCGCGATCCGCGTCTTCGACGGCGGCGGCGATGCGCCGTTGACGACCGTCCGCGCGCAGGCGTCGATCGCCGGGATCAGCGACGCGGCCGACGTCGCGCCGGCACGCATCGCCGTCACGGTCGCTGCCGAAGGTTCGCTCGATCGCGCGACGTTCGCGGGCACGGCGCAACTCGACCCCGACGATCAGTTGATCGACGTCACGTGCACGATCGAAGGGCTTCGCTCCGGGCCGCTCGCCGAGTTCCTGCCGCCGCAGATCGAGTGCTCACTGACCGACGGACGGCTCGCGTTCGCGGCCCGCGCCGCCGCCGGCCGCGCCGAGGCGGGAGGGCGCCGGATCGACGTTCGGCTGACGGATCTGACGCTGCACGACGGCGACGGACCGCGCCTCCTCGGCATCCGCGAGGCCGTCGTCGCGATCCCGCGCCTCGATCCGGAAGGTCGCCGCTACGAGATCGACGACGTCGCCGTGCGCGGCGTCGAGGTGCGACTCGGCCAGCGCGACGACGGTGCGTGGGAACTGCCGGGGATCGCGCTGCACCCGCCGAGCGAACCGATCGCGCCGCCGACCGAACCCGACGCCGAGGCGCCCGCGGCCGCACCGGCGGTCGCCAGCGTCGCGCGTCCGTCGGACCGACTGCCGCGCGTCGTCTTGAACAAGTTCGAGATCGATCTCGAGCGCATCGAGTGGCTGCGCCGCGACGAGGCGCCGGTCGTGCTGCGGCTCGCGCTGACGCAACCGGAGCCGCAGACGCTGCTGCGCGGGGATCCCGAGAACCTGCCGCCGCTACGGTGGAAGTTGACTGGCGCCGTGCCGCCGGTCGTCGACGAGCTGGCGGCCGACGTCACGATCGCCGTGTTCACGGCGCAGCCGACGATCGACATCGCGTTCGCCGCGCGCGGGATCCGCGGGCCGGAGGTCGCGCGTTCGCTGGCCGAGTTCGGCGTCGCGATCGACGGCGATGGGATGACCGACGGTGTGTTCTCGGCGAAGTTGTCGGCGTTGGCGCGCTTGCAGCGCCGCAGCCTGACCGACTTCGACCTGTCGCGCGGTTTCGGTGTCGAGTTGCGCGTCGACGACGTCGCGCTGCGCACGGCGCCGGACGCCGAGGTCGCGGTTGGGCTCGAGGGGATCCTCGTCGACGTGCAGCGGATCGCACCGAACACCGGCGACGTGCACGTCAAGACGATCGAGATCCGCAAGCCGCGGCTCCGCGCCGAGAAGTCGGCCGAAGGGTTCCACGTCGCCGGGATGACGTTGCGTGTGGCGCCGGCGGGGGCGCCGACGCCTCCGAGTGAGCCTCCGAGCGAGCCGACGCCCGCACCAGCGGCGACGGTCGAAGCGACGACACCGGCTCCCACGCCGGCGCCGTCCGACGTTCCGACGCCAGAGTTCCGCGTCGACGACCTCGTCGTCAGCGGTCTCGACGTCGTCTACCGCGACACGTCGGTGTCGCCGACGTTCGTCGTGCCGCTGACCGACTTGGAACTCGAGGTGCGTCGATTCACGACGCGGATGTTCACCGAGCATCTGCCGCTGCGGTTCCACGCGAACCTCTACGCCGGCGGCGTCGAGCTGACGAAGCGCGCGAAGTCGAGCGGGTTGATCGGCGGCTTGCTCGGCAAGCTCGTGCCACTCGAGGGCGACCTGCCGCCGGAGACGCGACCGCTGTTCGACGAGATCGCCGTGTCGGGCACGCTCGCGTTCACACCGGCGCTCGAAGGGTCGATCGACGTCGAGGTGATCTCGCTCGAGTTGCCGGCGTTCCGCGGTCTCGCTGCGTCGTCGGGCGCCGCGATCGGCGACGGCCTGCTCGACCAGACCGTCGCGCTGCGATTCCTCGGCGACGAGGGACTGACGATCGACGCGACGTCGCGCTTCCAGCACCTGTCGATCTCCGAGCCGGCCGACGGGCCGATCGCGTCGTTCTTGAAGCTGCCGGCGCCGCTCGATCAGGTCCTGTACCTGCTGCGGACGCCGGAGGCCGAGCACCGGATCGGGATCGGCGTCACGGTCGGTCGCGACGGACTGTCGGGCGGCGCGATCGCCGGCGCGGTGCTCGCGTCGCTGTCGCAGGCCATCGGCGAGGCGGTGCTGAAGTCGCCGCTGCGCGTCGGCTCGGTGTTCACGGACTTCGTCGGCGTGACCGGCGTCGCACCGAAGGAGCCTGAGGTGCGCCTGTTCGCCGTGCCGTTCGAGCCGGCGACGGTCGTCGTGTCGGACGTCGCGGCGACGACGATCGAGACGATCGCCGCGCGGCTGCGCGACGACCCGACGTGGGTCGCCGTTCTGCAGCACGGGTTCGGACCCGACGACCTTCGGCTCGCCGAGACGCTCGGCAATCCGCCGCCGGCGCTCGCCGCCGAGATCGCGACGCGGCTGCGGGCCGAACGGGTCGCGATCGAACGCCGTCACACCGATGCGGCCGCGGAGGCGCGGGCGCACCTCGCGACCGGCCGGGTCGAGGCCGCGGAGCAGGCGAAGCGCCGTGTCGCGGCGGCCGCGCACGCGTTGGCCGACACCGAGGCCGCGCTCGATCTCGTCTACGACCTGCTGCGTTCCGGCGCCGACCGGCGCCGCGACTCGCGCGCCCGTGCGATGGCGATCGGGATCGCGAACCGCCGGATCGCGTCGCTGCGTTCGGCGCTGATCGACCGCGGCGTCGACGCGGCGCAGATCGAGTCGCGCCGCCCGCGCCTCGACGATCCGCCGTCCGACGCGACCGGGCGCGTCGACGTCGTCCTGCGCGCGCGCCCGAATCGTTGACCGGCGCTCAACCTTGCGCCTGCGCGGTGCCGATTCGGCCGCATTCATGGCAAGGATCCTGCTCGTCGACGACGACCCCGGCGTCATGCAGTTGCTCGACACGACGCTGACCCGCGCCGGTCATGCCGTCACGGCGTGCGCCGACGGGGCCGCGGCGCGCGATGCGGCGACGGCGACGGTGGAGCCGTTCGACCTGATCGTGACCGACTTCCGGCTCGGCGAAGGCACCGGCCTCGACCTCGTTGCGCGGCTCCGCGACGACGGCGTGACGGCGCGCTGCATCCTGGTGACCGGCGACCCGAGCGTCCCCGAGACCCACGCCGCCACGCTGCGCGCGCTCGCCTGCGACCACGTCCTCGGCAAGCCCTTCCGCCCCTCCGACCTCCGCGCCGCCGTCACCGCCGTCATGGACCGCTGAAACTGACACGAAGGTGCCAGGCACTTTCGTTTCACTTTCTCCGGCGAAGTGAACTCCGTTCACTTACCGATTCGACTCGCCGCGACGGCGAGGATCCGACCGCGCTCGCTATCCTGCCCCGCCTTCCGAAGTGACCGGAACGGCCCCGCATGACGCACGACGAGCCCGCAAAGCAGTACGACCCCGCCAGCCTCGAACCCGAGATCACCGCCCGCTGGCTCGCCGCGAAGGCATTCGCCGCGACGCCCGACGAACGTGAGAACCGCTACGTCGTCATGATGCCGCTGCCGAACGTGACCGGCGCGCTGCACATGGGGCACGCGATGGACAACGTCATGCAGGACCTGCTCGTCCGCTGGCACCGCATGCGCGGCGACAACACGCTCTGGATGGCCGGCACCGACCACGCCGGTATCGCGACGCAGTCCGTCGTCGAGAAGCGCCTGCTCGAACTCGAAGGCAAGACGCGCAACGACATCGGCCGCGACGAACTCGTCCGCCGGATCTGGGCGTGGAAGGACCAATACCAGCAGCGCATCGTCCGCCAGCAGCAGGCGATGGGCTGCTCGTGCGACTGGGACCGCCAGCGCTTCACGATGGACGCCGTCTGCGCGCGCGCCGTCCGCCACACGTTCTTCCGAATGTTCCGCGAGGGACTGATCTACCAGGGCCACCGCCTCGTCCACTGGGACACGCAACTCCAGACCGCGGTCGCCGACGACGAACTCGTCAAGGCCGAGGTGAAGGGCCACTTCCACCACTTCCGCTACCCGGTCGTCGATCCGCAGCCCGGCGAGCCGACGCACGTCGTCGTCGCGACGACGCGCCCGGAGACGATGCTCGGCGACACGGCCGTCGCCTGTCATCCGAACCCGCGCGCCGCGCTCGACGCCGCGATCGCCGCCGCCCGCGCGCGCGGCGCCGCCGATCTCGCCGACCTCGAGGAACGCCGCACGACGCACCTCCCCCTCCTCGAGACGATCGCCGCAATGGCGCGCGCCGGCCGCAAGCTGATGCTGCCGCTGCAGGACCGCCCGATCCCGCTGATCCTCGACGAATGGGCGAAACCCGAACTCGGCAGCGGCTGCGTCAAGATCACGCCCGCGCACGACCCGAACGACTACGCCGTCTGGCAGCGGCACAAGGACACGATCGGCGCGATCAACGTCCTGAACACCGACGGCACGATGAACGCGAACGCCGGCGCGTTCCGCGGTCAGGACCGCTTCGTCGCGCGCAAGAACGTGCTCGCCGCGATGCAGTCGCTCGGCCTCGTCGAGCGCATCGAGGACCGCATCCTCGAGATCGACCACAGTGACCGCAGCAAGACGATCGTCGAGCCGTACCTGTCGCTGCAGTGGTTCGTCGCGATGGGCGACGTCGACGGCGGCGTCGTGCTCGGCCGCGGCACGAAGCACGAGCACCACTCGCCCGGCCTCGCGCAGGCCGCGATCGACGTCGCGAACGGCAAACCGTCCCCGACCGGCCGCGCGCTCGACTTCCACCCCGACTCCGATCGCTACCGCAAGACCTACGTCGCGTGGCTCGCCGAGAAGCGGGACTGGTGCATCAGCCGCCAACTCTGGTGGGGTCACCGGATCCCGGTCTGGTCCGCGACGATGAACGCCGACCAACTCGCCGCCGCCGCGCCGATCATCGCGCAGTACGGCGAAAGCGACGCCGTCGCCGCGTGGGTCGTCACGCACGACGGCCGCCGGCTGCGCCCGAGCGACGCGCTCACCGCCGCACTCGAGCCGTCCGAGTCCGTTCGCGTGCAGGTCTGCTGTCGCGACGAGAGCTTCGACGCGCAGGTCGCGCCGATGTTGAAGATGGCCGGCTTCGAGCCCGACCCCGACGTCCTCGACACGTGGTTCTCGAGCGCGCTCTGGCCGCACAGCACGCTCGGCTGGCCGAACCCGCAGACCGCCGCCGTCGATCCCGGCCAGTCGCCGACGGCCGGCGACGGCACGCGCCCCGACACGCTGTCGTACTACTACCCCGGCTCCTGCCTCGTCACCGGTCGCGACATCATCACGCTGTGGGTCGCGCGGATGGTCGTCATGGGGCTCTACAACCTCGGCGACGTCCCGTTCACCGACGTGTTCCTGCACGCGAACATCCAGGACGGCAAGGGCGAGAAGATGAGCAAGTCGAAGGGGAACGGCATCGACCCCGTCGACATCATCGAACGCTACGGCGCCGACGCGATGCGCTACGTCGTCTGCGAGTTGCAGACCGGCACGCAGGACGTCCGGCTGCCGGTGCACGCGATCTCGCCGTTCACCGGCAAGCCGATCGACCTCGCGAGCGCGAAGCACGGACGCACGATCTTCACGTACCTCTGCCCCGAGAGCGGCAAGGAGTTCGACGTGCTCGGCACGATGCCGGACCTGCCGTCGGCGAAGCTCGTCAGCGAACGCTTCGAGATCGGCCGCAACTTCTGCAACAAGGTCTGGAACGCCGCGCGCTTTGCGTTGCTGAACCTCGACGGGACGAAGTTCACGCCGCTCGATCCGCGCACGCTGCCGCTCGAGGACCGCTGGATCCTCGCGCGCCTGCGCGCCGCGATCACGACCGTGCACGCGCGGCTCGACGCCTACGACCCGGCGGCGGCGATCGGCGCGCTGCGCGAGTTCTTCTGGGCGGATCTGTGCGACTGGTATCTCGAGTGGACGAAGCCGCGCATGCGCGACGACGCGGCGCGCGCGACGGCGCAACAGGTCCTCGCGGCCGTGCTCGACCAGACGCTGCGGTTGATGCACCCGTTCGTGCCGTTCCTGACCGAGGCGCTGTGGCAACGAATCGGCGAAGTGGCCCCGACGCGCGGCATCGACGCGCCGCTGCCGGCGTCGGAGCTGCTGGTCACGGCCGCGTGGCCCGATCCACGCATCGGCAGCCACACCGCAAGCGACGACGCCGGACTCCTGGCGTCGATTGCATTCGTGCAGGAAGTCGTCGCCGGAACGCGCGACGTCCGCGCGCGCTACACGGTGCCGCCGAGCCGCAAACTGCCGATCGCGATCCGCGCCAGCGGCGCGTCGGCGAAGGCCCTCGCCGCCGCCGAGCACCTGATCCGAACACTGGCCGGCGCCGAGACGGTGACGATCGCAGCCGACGTCGCGAAGGCCGCCGACGCAGCGACCGCCCTCGTGCGCGACGTCGAGATCTTCGTCGGCGGCGTCGTCGACCCGGCGAAGGAGATCGAGCGGTTGCGCAAGCAGCGCGAACAACTCGCCGGCCGGGCCCGCGGCATCGAAGCGAAGCTCGGCAACGAGGGTTTCGTCGCGAAGGCGCCGCCCGACGTCGTCGCGACGCAGCGCGCGAACCTCGCCGAACTCCAGAACCAGCTCCAGGGCGTCGAAACGGCCCTGCGGGAACTCGGCGACGACGCCGGTTCGTCCGCCAGAGGTGGATGACGTGAAGACGACTGCGGCCGCACTGGTGATGCTCGCGCTCGGTTCCGCGTTCGCCGCGTGTCGCGAACCGGCTGCGCCGCGCGTCGACGTCGCCGTCGACGGACTTCGGCTGCAGGTCCCGCAAACTTGGAAGGCCGCCGGACAACCGAGCGGCGATCGCCTCGGCGAATGGATCGTTCCCGGCGACGCCCGGCTGACCGTGCACCGGTTCGCGCCGAACGCGTCGGCGCCCGAGGCCGTGTTCGCCGCGTTCGCGCAGCAGTTCGAGCCGCCGGCGGCGGCGAACGCGAAGACGTCGGCGCGCCGCTTTCCCGGCCGCCCGAAGCTGACCGTGTTCGACGTGCGCGGAACGTGGCTCGGCGACGCCAACGAACGTCGCGCCGGTGCGCCAGCGCGGCCCGAC
>JAEYTU010000587.1 GCA_023433825.1 Planctomycetota bacterium | reverse complement strand
GGGCACCGGCGTCGACGTCGTGCTCGTTCGCTTGCTCGCGCTGTCGCCGGAGCCGGTGCCGATCGCGAATCCGGGCGGCTTCGCGCGCGACCGCATCGCCGAACTCGCGCCACTCGCCGTCGGTGACCTTCAGCGTGTCGCGCAGGCCGCGGTCCGGTTGCTGTGGGTCGCGGACCTCGACGCGAACCCGCTGAACCAAGTCGTCGCGCTGCGCGGCCTCCAGCTGCTGCTCGAGGACATCGGCGGGGATCCGACGACGATGGTCCATCCGTCGAGCGCCGCCGACATCGACGCACAGCTCGCCGCATTGCTCGCCGTCTACGAGTCCGGCTGGCCGGGTTCGCGCGGCGACGCGCCGCTCTCGGAACCACTGCGGAGCGAGTATCGCGACGTCCTCGGTGCGCTCGTCGAGCGACCGCTGCCGAGGCCGACCGAGCAGCGCAACCTGATCCGTTCGCTGAGCGGCGCGGTGCAATTGGAAACCGACGCCGAGCTCCGCGCCGTCGCGCAGGAGTCGTTGGTCGCCGCGCTGCGTCACGGGATCTACCAGTCCTTCCGACGTTCGGTGCGCGCCGCGCCGTCGGACGCCGTGCGGGAGGTCGCGATGCAGATGCTGCTGCGCAGTTCGGGCCGCAATGGCTTGCCGTTCGTGCTGGCGACGATCGCACGACCTCCTGCCACCGTGATCATGCAAGGGAATCGGTACGACGCCTCCGAGAGCGTGCGCCGCTATCTGATCCGCGTCTGCGCACAAGCGACGCCCGAACAGTTGGAGGAGTCGTTCGACGGCGGCCCGGAGCCGATCGAGTTCCTCTACGACACGATCGCCGAACGTCCGGGGTCGCCGTCGCTGCGGATGACGGCGATGGAGGCGTTCTGTCTCGCGACACGCCGCGACGTCTCCTACGAGTACGCGAAGGCCACCGAGTGGTACGACGACTTCACGCGTCGGAAGCGAGCGCGGTGAAGACACACTGGATGCGCACGCGAGCGACCTACGACGGTCGTCAACTTCAGCCGCACTGGATCCTGAGGACGACGGGCATCGCCGGCGACGCGCTCGTCGCGTTCCGCGGTCCGTGTCGGATCCCGCCCGAGCAGATCGCGGACCTCGAGGACCTGCTCGCCGGAGCGGCGATCGCCGGCGACGACATGGTGCACTTCGTCTGGGAGTCGTTCGACGCGGTCGATCTGCGCGGTGCGGTGTTGCGTCAGCGCCTGCTGGCGGCGCGCGCGAGAGAGATCCTGCAGGCACGCACGCCGAAGGCGCGCCACCTGCGACGCGATGGCGACGACCTGTGGGTCGGCGATCGCAAGCTGTCGATCTCGGTCGCCGCACGGAGCCCGGTCTCGACGTTGATTCACTTCGCAGTCAACGTCGGCACCGACGGCGTGCCGGTGCGTGCGATCGGACTCGACGCGCTCGGTGTCGCCCCTGTCGAGTTCGCGCGTGAAATGCTCGCGCGCACCCTCGCCGAGGAGACCTCGATCGACATGGCCCGCTGCAAGGTCCGCGCGAGACTCGATTCATGATCCGGAGATCGCAGATCGTCGGACTGCTGAAGCTCGGCCTCGTCGTCGCGCTGATGGTGATCGTGTTCCGCAGCGTGCAGATGGACGACGCGTGGACCGAGGTCCGCGGCGAACAGGAGACCGTCGTCCTCGGTCGGATCGTCGGCGACTGGAACAAGCCGGAGGTTCGCTTCCTCCCGGATCGCGAAGGCGCGGCCGAGATCACGCTGCGGCCCGGGGTGCACGCCGAAGGCACGACGCACGTGTCGCCAGGGTTCCTTTGGGCCCTGCGCAATCTCGACCCGTTCCTGTTCGGACTCGGTGCGATCGCGTTCTTCCTCAGCATCGTCACCGCAGCCGCGCGGTGGTGGTGGCTGCTGCGGATCAACGAACTGCACGTCTCGTTCTGGCAGGCGCAGCGCTTCACCTGGATCGGCAACTTCTTCAACAACTTCGTGCCCGGCGGGACCGGCGGCGACCTGATCAAGGCGCTGTACATCATGAAGCACGCGCCCGGCGCGCGACTCCGCGCGCTGGTCTCGGTCGGCGTCGACCGTGTCATGGGCCTCGCGTCCCTCGCATTGCTCGGGGCGATCGTCGTGCTGTTCGCGCTCGATCGGTTCGCCGAACTCGCCGTCTTGATCTGGGCCGTGTTGCTGTGCGTCGTGCTCGTCGGCGTTCTCGCGTTCAGCCGTCGCGTGCGGCGGATGGTCCATCTCGACGACCTGCTGAACCGGCTGCCCGGCCGGATCAGCGCTGTGCTGAAGCGCGTCGACTCGGCGATCTACTTCTATCGCGCGCATGGTTTCGGGATGGCCGTCTGGGTCATCCTCGGAATGCTGAACCACGTGATCTCGGTCACGAGCGTCGTGCTGATGGGCAAGGCGCTGTCGATCCCGCTGCCGACGCTCGAGTACTTCGTGTTGATCCCGATCGTCAACATCATCTCGGCGTTCCCGATTGCGCCGAACGGGTGGGGCGTCGGCGAATTCATGTTCAAACATCTGTTCTCCACCTACGGCGCCGTCTACGCGCCGAACTCCTCGAACCCCGGCGAGCTGATGGGAACGATGGGCGTCGCGCTCTCGGTCCTGTTCCGCGTCCACATCACGTTGTGGTCGCTGCTCGGTGGACTGTTCGTGCTGCTCGAAAAGGACCGCGTGACGCAACGCGACATCGAACGCGAGACCGAGCTCGAAGAGATGGAGAACCGCGGCTGACGGCGCGTTCGCCGTCGGTCGAGCAGAGACCTTTCACCGCAACGCAACGCAACGGAACCAAGCCCATGTCCCTTCTCGTCGTCGGTTCGACTGCATTCGACACCGTGGAGACGCCGCACGGCGTCGAGCGTGACTGCCTCGGCGGCTCCGCGACCTACTTCTCGATCGCCGCGTCTCTGTTCACCGAGGTGCGTCTCGTCAGCGTCGTCGGCGACGACTTCCCGGCTGCGAGCCGCGAACTGCTCGCCGCGCACGGCATCGCGCTCGACGGGTTGGAGGTCCGCAAGGGCAAGACGTTCCGCTGGAGCGGCCGCTACTCGGCCGACATGAACAGCCGCGAGACGATCGACGTCCAGTTGAACACGTTCGCCGACTTCCAGCCGAAGGTGCCCGCGGGGTTCGCCGACTCACCGTTCGTGTTCCTCGCGAATGGATCGCCGATCACGCAGATGTCGGTGCTGTCGCAGGTCACGCGGCCGCTGTTCACGGTCGCCGACACGATGGATCTGTGGATCGAGACGCAACGGGAGCCGCTGCTCGAGCTGCTGCGCAAGGTCGACGGTGTGATCGTCAACGACCAGGAGGCGCGGATGCTGACCGGCGAGACGAACCTGATCCGCGCCGGGCGGAAGGTCCTCGAACTCGGCCCGAAGCTCGTGATCGTCAAGAAGGGCGAGCACGGCGCGTTCTTGTTCAGCAACTTCTTCCAGCACGCGCTGCCGGCCTACCCGACCGAGCGGGTCATCGACCCGACCGGCGCTGGCGACAGCTTCGCCGGAGGATTCCTCGGGTCGCTGGCAGAGGCCGGCAACGTGACGGTGTGGAACATGAAGCGTGCGATGGCCTACGGGACGGTCGCCGCCAGCGTGACCGTCGAGGACTTCGGCGTGACCGCGATCGATCGGGTGCGCCGGGAGACGATCGAGAGGCGCTACCAGGAACTGATCCAGTTCGTCACGATCTGACCCGTCTGTCGCGACCCCTTGCGAGCGAACCGGCCACAGCGACACCACCGGGCGGCCGAGTTTCTGTTTGGTTTTTGTAAGGGTCCGCGCTAGGGTGCCGCGCTCGTTGATCAGACACACCACGAAATCGACGCAGGGAGGGTGACGATGGCGTTTCCGACGAAGTCAGGTGCAGACGCGCAGAAGGCGGATGCAAACAAGGCCGACCCGAAGAGCAACACCGGACGCGGGTCCTCGCCGTCGGCCCGGACCGGATCGGCAGCCGCGCAGAAGGAGGCACTCGACGACGCCCTCGCCTCGATCGAGAAGAGCTACGGGAAGGGCGCGATCATGCGGATGGGCGGCCAAGCCGTGGTCCCGATCGAGGGGATCCCTACCGGTTCGCTCGGGCTCGATCTGGCCGTCGGAGGGCGCGGCTTTCCGCGCGGTCGAGTCATCGAGGTCTTTGGTCCGGAGTCGTCGGGCAAGACGACGCTGACGTTGCACGTCGTCGCCAACGCCCAGAAGGCCGGCGGCGTCGCGGCGTTCATCGATGCCGAACACGCACTCGACCCGCAGTACGCGCGCCGACTGGGCGTCGACCTCGATGCGCTGCTGATCTCGCAGCCGGACAACGGCGAACAAGCGCTCGACATCTGCGAGACGCTGTGCCGCTCCGGGGCCATCGACATCATCGTGATCGACTCGGTCGCGGCCCTCGTGCCGAAGGCCGAGATCGAAGGCGAGATGGGGGACTCGTTCGTCGGTGTCCAGGCGCGCCTGATGAGTCAGGCGCTCCGCAAGCTGACGGGCCTCGTCGCGAAGACGAACACCTGCCTGATCTTCATCAATCAGATCCGCGAGAAGATCGGCGTCATGTTCGGCAGCCCGGAGACGACGACGGGCGGACGGGCGTTGAAGTTCTATTCGTCGGTCCGGATCGACATCCGTCGGATCGGCCAGATCAAGGACGGCGAGATGCCGATCGGCGCGCGCACGCGCGCGACGGTCGTCAAGAACAAGATCGCGCCGCCGTTCCGCAAGGTCGAGTTCGACATCCTGTTCAACCGCGGGATCCACCTGACCGGCGAGATCGTCGACCTCGGCGTCGAGAAGGGCGTGCTGAAGCGCAGCGGCACCTGGATCAGCTTTGGCGAGCATCGACTCGGACAAGGACGCGATCGCGCGTGCGACTTCCTCGACGAGAACCCGACGATGCGCGACGAGATCCGCACGGCCGTCCTCGCGATCGAGGCCAACGTCGCCGGAGCGAGCGCGGCAGCCGGTGCAGCATCGAACGCGACGGCGGGTGCGAACGCGACTTCGGGTGCGAACGCGGCGAAAGGTGCGGCGAACGGCGCCGCGAGTGCGGGAGCGACACCGGCACGCGCAACGGCGGCACGAGGCGACGCGGGTCGCGACACGACGCACGTCGACGTCGACTGACGTTCGTTCGCGTCATGCAGCGCTTGCAGGCGCCACGCTTGCAGGAACCGCGCTTGCAGGATCTCTGCGACGCCCTTTAGCTGCCGTGCTATGCGACCGTTGTCGGCACACGAGATCCGCGAGCGTTTCCTGAGCTTCTTCGAGAGTCGGGGCCATCGACGCATGGCGTCCGATTCGTTGGTCCCGGCCAACGACCCGACGTTGCTGTTCACCGGCGCCGGGATGAACCAGTTCAAGGACATGTTCCTCGGCAAGGGTTCGCTGCCGTGGAAGCGCGTGACGACGTCGCAGAAGTGCTTGCGCGTCCCCGACCTCGAGAACGTCGGCTTGACGCCGCGGCATCACACGTTCTTCGAGATGCTCGGCAACTTCTCGTTCGGCGACTACTTCAAGGCCGAGTGCATCGCTTGGGAGTGGGAGTTCTTCAGCAAGGTGCTCGAGATCCCCGAGCGGCAGATGGTCGTCACGGTCTATCAGGACGACGACGAGGCGTTCGCGATCTGGAACGAACGGGTCGGGCTCCCGCGCGAGAGGATCTTCCGGTTCGGCGAGAAGGAGAACTTCTGGCCGGCGGAGGCACCGTCCAAGGGGCCGAACGGTCCGTGCGGTCCGTGCTCGGAGATCTACTTCGATGCTCGCCCCGACGAGCCGATGCCGAAGCACGAGGGATTGACCGAGCTGCCGTCCGATCGATTCACCGAGATCGGGAACTGCGTGTTCACGCAGTTCGATCGCCAGTCCGATGGATCGCTCGTCCCGCTGCCGCAACGCAACATCGACGTCGGGCTCGGACTCGAACGGATCACCGCCGTACTCCAACGTGCGCGGAACAACTTCGAGACCGACCTCTTTCGCCCGTTGCTCGAAGACGTCGCGCGCCGATCGCGACGGACGTACGGCGCAGATGCAGACGCCGACGTTCGGATGCGTCGCATCAGCGACCACGTGCGCGCCGTCACGTTCTGTATCGCCGACGGCGCGCGGCCGGCCAACGAAGGCCGCGGGTACGTCGTGCGGAAGATCCTGCGCCGCGCCATCCGCGACGGCTACGAGCTCGGCATCCAGGATCCGTTCCTGCACGAGATGGTCGACGTCGTCGGCAGCGTGATGGGGGACGCCTACCCCGAGATCCGCGAGCACGCTCGGCAGTGTCGATCGTTGATCCGCAGCGAGGAGGAGAGCTTCGCACAGGTCTACCGTCAGGGGATGGCCCGGCTCGAGGAGTTCCTCGCCCGGGGGCCAGCTCTGTCCCGAGGCGGCCAGCACATGCTGCCGGGATCCGGCGCATTCGCGTTTCAGCTGCACGACACGTTCGGCTTCCCGATCGACATCACGAAGCAAGTCATGAAGGAACGCGGCGTCGTGCTCGACGAGGCCGGGTTCGAGCAGGCGATGGAGGAGCAGCGCGTCCGCGCGCGCGCGTCGATGGCGACGGCGGACACCGTGTTCGCTGCGAACGCGGCCATGTTGTTGCGCGAACGCGGGATCGCGGCGACGCAGTTCGTCGGCTACGAGCGGCTGCAGTCCGACTCGACCGTGCGGGCATTGGTGACGCAGCAGAACGAGTGGCTCGAGCGCGCATCGACGGGTGTCCAGTGCCAGGTCGTCGTCGACGTCACGCCGTTCTATGCGCAAGGCGGTGGGCAGGTCGGCGACCGCGGGCGGATCGAGACACCGACCGGCGTCATGACGATCACGGGGACGACGTCCCTCGATGGCTACTGGTTGCACCACGCCACCGTGACCGAAGGCACGGTCGAACCCGGTCAGCGTGCGCGGTTGGCCGTCGACGAAGCGCTGCGGCGCGCGACCGAACGCAATCACACGGCGACGCACTTGCTGCATGCCGCGCTGAAGAAGGTCGTCGGTCCGCACGTGTCGCAGGCGGGTTCAGAGGTCGCTCCCGATCGTCTGCGCTTCGACTACACGCACGGCGAAAAGCTGACCGAGGCACAGATCGAAGCGATCGAGGACATCGTGAACGGCATCGTGCTCGAAGCGCGCCCGGCGACGGCCGTCGTTCGCCCGATCGACGACGCGCGTCGCGAGGGCTTCGTTGCGTTGTTCGGTGAGAAGTACGGCGATCAGGTACGCACGCTCGCCGTCGGCGAGTTCTCGAAGGAACTCTGTGGCGGCACCCACGTCGCGAACACCGGCAGCATCGGCGCATTCCGGATCGTGCTCGAGCAGGCGATCAGCGCCGGCACGCGTCGCCTGGAAGCCGTCACCGGCCTCGGTGCACTGCAACTCCAACGTCAGGAGCGCAAGTCGCTCCAGGCGCTGGCGCACGGTCTGAAGGTTCCGGTCGCCGAAGTCCAAACGCGCGTGCAGGCGCTGACCGACGAACTGAAGCGCGTCCGCAAGGACCTGGAGCGCGCCACCGCCGCAGACATCGGCAAGCTGTTCGCAGACCTCCGCGCCAATGTCGCGAGCGGCCCCTCGGGGAAGAGTTACGTCGCCCGCGTCGACGGCGTGACGCAGAAGGAGTTGCAGGACCTGCTGCAGCGCGCGCGGAAGGAGTTCGCGCCGTTCGTCGGTGTCGGACTGACACCGGTCGACGGCGAGGTCGCCGTCGTCGCCGTCGCGAGTCCGGATCTCGCCGCCACGGTTCCGGCGGGCGATCTCGTCAAGCTCGTCTGCGGCGTCCTCGGCGGCGGCGGGGGCGGCAAAGGTGAAATGGCCCAGGGGAAGGGTCGCGACGCGACGAAGCTCGACGCCGCGATCACGGCCGTCCGCGATCGACTTCGGAGCGCAGGCCTGACGGCCTGATCGCGGCCCCCAGACCTCGAGAGCACACGGCGAACGGCGGATCGCGGCACGTTGACTTCGCCTTCGCCCCGCGTAAGTTGCTCGCCCTTTGCGAGCCTTCGAAGCCTCGCAGACGGTTCTCGATCGCGTCGCGACGCGCCCAGGGACTGCCTGCACGAACGGCGGCGCGAACCCAAGTCCCCGATCCGAGATCCCTACCGATGCCGAATCCGAAGCGTCGCCACAGTCGAGCCCGCCAGGCGAAGCGCCGTGCGGCGAACCAGTTGGAGCGTGTACCGCTCGTCCGCTGCAGCAATTGCAACGCCGCGATTCGACCGCACCACATCTGTGGCGCATGCGGTCACTACCGCGGCCGCCAAGTCATCGTCGGCAAGATGGCCTGACAGCGATTTCGGGCGAACGCGCCGCGGCGGCCCTGGCCGTGATCGACGCCGCGGCGGCGCTCCTCCGCTGCCGAGACCAGACGGCAGGGGCGCGACGCACAGGTTCCGAGTTCACAGCCCGTGTCGCCGCCCGACTCTCCGAACGTTCTCTCTTAGAGTTCTCCCGGGGTTTTCTGACCCGCAGGATCTGGCGTCGAGTCGCGCACGAGGCGCGAGCGCCGCTCCTGCCCAACCGATGAAGAGCTGAGCCTTGGTCACCGTCGTCCTGGATGCCATGGGTGGCGACCACGCACCGCAATCCGTCATCGCGGGTGCCTTGGAATCCGTCGCGCGAGGCATCGTCGTGGAGTCGGAGCTGGCGCTCGTCGGGCCTGCAGACGTCGTCCGCGAGCAGCTTCTCGCGCAAGGTGCCGTGCCGGAGCGGTTCACGATCGTCGATGCACCCGACAGCCTCGGCTGCGACGAGTCACCGATCGAGGCGATGCGCCGCAAGCCGAAGAACAGCATCACGGTCGGGATCCAGCTCCTGCGCGAAGGGAAGGCCGACGCGTATGTCAGCGCCGGCTCGACGGGGGGTGTCGTCGCCGCCGCGACGATGATGCTCGGTTGCCTCGAGGGTGTTCGACGTCCCGGGATCGCCGTCGTCATCGAAGGCGAGAAGGGCCCGTTCATCGTCATCGACGTCGGCGCGAACCCGCAGCCGAAGCCCGCCCATCTGCTGCACTACGCATTGATGGGTGCCGCCTATTGCGAAGACGCCCTCGGCAAGAAGTCACCCCGCGTCGGACTGCTGAACATCGGGACCGAAGAGGCGAAGGGAAACCCGCTGACGAAAGAGACCGTGCAGATGCTGCGCGCGGCGCCGATCCAGTTCGTCGGCAACGTCGAGGGCGTCGACGTCTTCCGTGGTGTCTGCGACGTGATCGTCAGCGACGGCTTCACCGGCAACGTCCTGCTGAAGGTCAGCGAGGGCGTCGCCGAGTACATGCTGCGCACGATGGGGCGCTTCATGGCCGAGGTCGGAATCGCGACCGAACATCGCGACGGCGTCGTCGCGAAGTTTCTGCCTCGCGTCGACTACTCCGAGTACGGCGGCGCGCTGCTGCTGGGCGTCAACGGCAGCGTGACGATCTGCCATGGTCGTTCGCATGCGCCCGCGATCCGCAATGCGATTCGATTCGCCGTGAAGGCCGTCCGCGCCGACGTCAACCAACACATTCGCAGCGCGGTGAAGGCGGTCTCGCCATCGCCGCGCGGAATCCAGGAGTGAGCCGCGCATGAGCTCGATCATCCAAGTCGGCGTCGCAGGACTCGGTCACTACGTGCCCGAACGGCGGCTCACGAATCAGGACCTCGAGAAACTCGTCGACACGTCCGACGAGTGGATCGTGCAGCGCACCGGCATCCGCGAACGGCGGATCGCCGCGGCCGACGAGTTCACGAGCGACATGGCAGCTCATGCCGCTCGTCGCGCACTTGCCGACGCCGGCATCGACGCGAAGGACGTCGACCTGATCCTGTGCGCCACCGTCACTGGCGACCAACCGTTCCCAGCGACGGTCGCCGCGGTCGCACACTCGATCGGTGCCGTGCGCGCTGGCGGTTTCGACGTCTCGGCGGCGTGCAGCGGATTCGTCTTCGCACTGCAGACCGCACGTCAGTTCATCGCGACCGGGACGTACCGGAACGTCCTCGTCATCGGCGCCGAGAAGCTCAGTTCGATCCTCGACTACGAGGATCGCAACACCTGCGTGCTGTTCGGCGACGGCGCCGGTGCCGTGCTGCTGACGTCGCTCGATCGCGCCGGCCGCGGCGAATACATCGAAGGCTCGATCTCGATGCAGGGCGGCAACGACGACGTGTTGTCGGTCCCCGGCGGCGGCTCCCGCCGACCGCCATCGCACGAGACGATCGACCAACGCCTCCACTACATGAAGATGGGCGGGACGAAGGTCTTCCGATTCGCAGTCAAGACGTTCGCCGATCTCGTCGAGACCAGCATGCGCCGCTTCGGGTACGACGAACTCTCCGTCGTCGTTCCGCACCAGGTCAATCAGCGGATCATCGAAGCCGCCGCCGAACGAACCGGTCTGCCCCCGGAACGGTTCTTCAGCAACATCGCGAAGTACGGCAACACGTCGGCGGCCTCGGTGCCGATCGCGTTGTCCGAAGCGCGCGACGAAGGCCGGCTGACCAAGGGCAAGATCGTCTGCATCGTCGCGTTCGGTGCCGGCTTGGCGTGGGGTCACGTGCTGCTGCGTTGGTGACGCGCGCGTGACCGCGCACGCGAAGCACGACAGACCCCTTCGAGCGAACCAGGAGCATCGTCATGAACCGTCGATTGGATGGACGTTCGGCATTGGTCACCGGCGCGTCGCGCGGGATCGGCCAGGAGATCGCCGTGCGACTCGCGGCCGAGGGCGCCGTCGTCTATTGCACGGCGACGAGCGCCACGGGTTGTGATCGCACCGTCGCGAGAATCCGTGAGGCGGGTGGCGTCGCGCACGCGCTGGCCGTCGACGTCGCGTCGGAGGCATCCGTCGAGGCGATGGCGACCGCGGTGCTCGCACAGGTGCCGGCCCTCGACATCCTCGTCAACAACGCGGGCGTCACGAAGGACGGACTGTTCCTGCGCATGTCGAACGACGACTTCGACCACGTGCTCGGCGTCAACCTGCGCGGGACGTTCCTCGTCTGTCGTGCGTTCGCCCGCACGATGGCGAAGGCGCGCAAGGGCCGCATCGTCAACGTCGGCTCGGTCGTCGGGCAGACCGGCAACGCGGGACAGGTGAACTACGCTGCGAGCAAGGCAGGGCTCGTCGGACTCTCGAAGTCGCTGGCGAAGGAACTCGCCTCTCGCGCCGTCACCGTCAATGTCGTCGCACCCGGCTTCGTCACGACCGACATGACGGCCGAACTTCCCGACGATCTGAAGTCGCGCGCCGCCGCAGAGATTCCACTCGGTCGCTTCGGTCGCCCCGAGGAGATCGCGGCCGCCGTCGCGTTCCTTTGCTCCGACGATGCCGCCTACGTCACGGGCCAGGTATTGGTGGTGGACGGCGGCCTCGCGATGTAAACCTTCCCGCCGCTTCGGGGGCGGCTAGTCCCTCGAACGGATGAAACTCAACCGCAACCCTCTCCGATCGAGGTTCGAAAGTGTCGAAGACAGATAGCGTCGAAGACCGTGTCTACAACATCGTGTGTGAGCAGCTGGGCACGACCCGCGACAAGATTGCTCCCGAGACATCCTTCATCAACGACCTCGGCGCCGACTCTCTCGACACAGTCGAATTGGTCATGGAGTTCGAAGACGAGTTCGAGATCAACATCCCGGACGAGGACGCCGAGAAGATCCAGACCGTCGGCGACGCGGTGAAGTACATCAAGGGCAAGGCGAACCTCGGCTGAGCTGCCGAGTCCGCCGTAACGCCCACTTCCGACC
>JAEYTU010000576.1 GCA_023433825.1 Planctomycetota bacterium | reverse complement strand
CCCGCGAACCCTCCACTACCCGACGGTGCGAGAGTCGTCGACGTCGTCGTCGTCGATCGCGCGTCCGACGCACCGCTGCCCGACGTCGAGATCACGTGGGACGACGGCTCGATCCTCCAGCGCCTCGCGACGCTGTCGCCCGACGCGCGGCGGCAGTGGCAACAGGCGGCGATGCGTGGCGAGGCGACGTTCGGCTGGAAGGGCCGCACGAACGCCGACGGCGTCCTCCGCGTGCACGTCGGTCCGACCGGCGCGCGCCTGTTCGCGAAGTTCGCGGGCACCGTGGCGGTGCACTCGCTCGAGGCCGCCGCGGAAGGGCCGCCCGCTCGGCATCGCTTCGTCGTCGATCGCCCGCGCG
This sequence comes from Planctomycetota bacterium, assembly GCA_023433825.1. Lineage (GTDB taxonomy): Bacteria > Planctomycetota > UBA1135 > UBA1135 > UBA2386 > JAEYTU01. The sequence goes on along the minus strand of JAEYTU010000576.1, from coordinate 7,469 downwards.
AATGGGTCGTGCGCGTCGTCGACGCCGACGGCCGTCCTGCGTTCGGAGTGCCGATCGCGCTGTCGAGGTTCGATGCGGGTGGGTCGTTCGGGCAGGCGAAGTTCGCGCCGATCGCTCCGACGACGACTGCGCCGAACGGCGAGGTTTCGCTCGGGGACCTCCGTCGTTTCGTCGGGTCACCGAACGAGGGGATTTCGACCGACGGGTGGCGCTTGTACGTCGCGACGCCGGGGCTGACCGACGTTGCTGCGCCCGTCGATCCGCACGAGCCGCCGTCGGAGTCGATCGAGCTTCGTCTGCCGCCGACCGGCTCGATCGCGGTCCGTCTCGTCGTCGGCGGCAAGCCCGCGGTGCTCGGTGACGCCTTGCGTCTGATCGCCGCCGACGCGTCGGAACCGACCCCGCCGAGTTCGTTCCACGCAGCTTCCGACGACGGGTGGACGCGCTTCTCGCACGTGCCGCTCGCGAGCCGATTCGCCGCAAGGACGTGGGATCGCAACGTCAACTTCGTGTCGCCGCCGTTCGACGGTCCTATGCATCGCGGCGAAGCGGTGCGATTCGAGTTCGAGCCGCCGAGTTCGCTGCTGACGTGGACCGGACGAGTGCTCGACGGAAGCGGCACTCCGTTCGCGCGAGCGCAGATCGCCGTCGACGTTCCGAGAGAATCGTCGCGAGAACGCCTGACGGTGACGACCACCGCCGATGGGCGCTTCGTCGTGTTCCCCGACCGCGTTCACCGTCGTGTCGACGGTCCCGTTCGCATCTCGCACCATGCAGCTGGCGGCGTCGAGCAGTCGTGCATGGCGTCACCGCGGGTGATCCGGGTCGGCGTCGCGGACTTCGGCGATCTGACGCTCGTACCGTCGCCGATCGTCGTCGCCGGTCGGTTCCGATTCGGATCGGGCCGGCCACGCGTCGTCGCGTTCACGGTCGAGCGATTCGAAGTGGGTCGCGAGACGAACCCGCAGGGCCAGTTCGAGCGCGTGAGCGGCCTCCGGATCGTCACGGAGACGGACGGACGTTTCGTCGTCTACGGCGACGTGGAGCCGGCGCGACATCGGCTGACGTTCAGGAGTCGGACGTATCTGCCGCGCGAACCGGTCGAGTTCGAGCTCGGCGCGCGCGACGTCGAGATCGACATCGACTTCGGCGCGTCGTTGGCGGCCTTCGGTCGCGTGCCGCAACCGTGGCCGGCAGGGCCGAGCGGAGTCAGCGCCGTGTTGCGTCGTGTCGGGGCGGGTGGCGTCGGCGTGGCGGACGTCGGTGCGCCATGGCCGGCCGTGAATCGGTACCGCGCCGACCCCGAGATCGGTCCCTACGGCGTCACGTTCGAGTGGCGCGCGATCGAAGCGGGCACCTACTGGATGGAGTTCCGAGTCGACGGCTCCCACGACCCCGTGTGGACGATCCGCGACGTCGCCGTGCCGGCGCCGGAGGGTGGGGACCCGAGGCTGCGCCGCATCGATCTGCGCGAACATCTGTCGGTCGTCACGTTGGAGGTCGTGCCTCGGACGAACGACCCGCAGGAGGCGATCCGTGTGCTGCTGTCGGGACCAGTGGCGTTCCCGATCCCGCAGCCGCCGAACGTCGAGTGGTTCGGACGCCCGTTCGACGGGTTGCAGTTGACGATGGTCGTCCCACGCCGGGGTGCGCACCTGCTGATCGTCAGCAAAGAGGTCCCGAGGGAACTGCGCGACGTGCGCGAAGGGCAACGCTTCACGCTCGACCCGTGGCCGGAGGTCGAGTGCGCGTTCGCGGAACTCAGGGCCCTGCCCGACGGGGTTCGACTCCTCGCGCGGCTCGCAGCCGATCCCGACGTCGTGTTGCCGCGCTACCGGCTGTCGCAGGGGCCGTCCGGCGTGCTGCACGCGCTGCATCCCAGTTCCGTGTGGAACGCCGTCGAGAACGGCACCGTGCGGCTCCCGATCGGGACGACACCTCGGCGCTTGGAACTGAGTCTGCGGCGGAACGGCACGAACTCCGGTCCGACGGTCGCGCACGACACGCCGCCGATCGCACCCGGCACCGAACGCGTCGACGTGCGCGTCACGCCGGAGGCGTGGGAGCGGGCGCTGACCGAGGTACAGCAGCCGCCGGCCCGAGGCCGCAGGTGAGCGTTGCGATGCGAAACGTCGTCGTCGCGGTTCTCGCGCTGCTCGTTGCCGGCGTGATCGTGTGGCTTGCGGTCGCCGACGAACGCCGTTCGCCAGCCGACGCGTCACACGACACGGTCGACGTCCGACCGGCGCCGTCCACGGCGGTCGACGCGAGCGGCACGCTCGAGACCCATTCCCCGCGCAACGAGGTGCCGACCCGCGCATTCCCCGCCGACGCCCCCGTCGTCGACGTGCTCGTCGTCGAAGAGGGCACCGGAGCGCCGATCGAAGGTGCCGAGGTCATGTGGGACGACGGCAGCGCGGAACGTCAGTGGAAGGCGTTGTCGGCCGAGGAACAGCGCATGTTTCGGGAGTCGATCGATCTCGGAACGAAAGCCTTCGGTTGGACGCAGCGGACCGACGCGAACGGTCTGGTGCGCGTTCACGTCGGCCCGCTCGGAACGAAGCTCTACGCGCGCGCCGGCCGTGCGCTGTCGATGCACACGCTGCATCCCGGCGCGGCCGGCCCGCCGGTTCGCCACCGGATCGCCGTTCGCCGAGATCGGCCGTTGGTCGTGCAGGTGCGCGACGCGAACGATCGACCCGCGGTCGGTGTCCCCGTCGCGCTGGCAAAGTTCCGCGCGGACGGGCCGATGCCGAACCTCTTTCGCGGGATCCACGGCACGACGACGGCGTCGGGCGAGGTGCACCTCGTCGACCTGCACGACGTCTCGTTCGCGAGCGAGCCATCGGCCCCGGCCGTCGAATGGCGCGTCGTCGTCGCGACACCCGGGTTGACCGAGGTCGCCGCCGTTCTCGACCCGCTCGCGCTGCCGACGGGTCCGATCGTGCTGCGTCTGCCCGCGACCGGATCGATCGCCGTTCGCATGGTCGTCGGTGGTCGGCCGGCCGTCCTTGCGGAACGGCTCGGACTCGTCGCGGAAGCCGACGCCGCCGCGATGTCGGCGCCCCGCGCGCAGGCTTGGTCTCGCGAAGCCTCGCCCGACGGCTGGACGCGGTTCCCGCACGTGCCGCTGACGACCACATTCGTCGTCTGGTCGCACGACGGCACACCCGCGTCGCGACCGTTCGCCGGTCCGCTGCGACCGGGCGACGAAGTGGAGTTCGAGCTCGCGCCGCCGACGGATCGAGTCACGCTGATCGGTCGGTTGCTCGACGACGCCGGCGCGCCGTTGGAGAACGTCTCGGTCAACGTCGAGTTCGACGCACTCGGCACGAAGGGTGGCGCACGCGTCGCGGTGGATGGCGACGGCCGCTTCGTCTGGACGCTGCCGCACCGCGCGCCACGGCAGATGGAACTGCATCGCGTCGTGTTCGCGCGCGAGTTCGACGACGGCCGGCCGCCGACGCAGCACGTCGTCGCCGCGCGCCCGCTCTCGTTCGGCGTGACCGACCTCGGCGATCTACGGCTCGCGCCGCCGACGATCGTCGTGGCGGGACGCTTCCAGTTCGTGCCGGGTGCCCGTGTCGAGCGCGTCGGCATCCAACTCGAACGTTTCGTCGTCGCGAGCGGGTCGGACCGGCGCGACCGATTCGTGGCGGTGCGCGGCATTCGGATCCACCAACGTGACGACGGGCGCTTCGACGTGGTCGGTGATGTCGAGCCGGGACGACTTCGGTTGACGTTCCCGACCGGTCGCCACCTGCCGATCGAACCGATCGAGTTCGCGTACGGCGCACGCGATCTCGTCGTCGACGTGGATCCGGGAGCGTCGCTGTCGGCGACCGTGCGAGTTCCCGACGACTGGCCGCCGAATGCACATGGCTTGACTGGCGTCCTGCACGACACCGCCGCGCCGCCGTCGGCCATCGAACGTCGAACCGCGAGCGCGTTCGCCGGCCCGCCGGAGCTGTTGGAGTTGCGGTGGCTGTCGATTCCGGCCGGGAAGTACACGCTGGAACTCCGTCTCGATGGATTCCGTGATCCGGTCCATGTCGTCCACGACGTCGTCGCGCCGCGACCAACCGGTGGTGACCCGCGCCTGGCCGCGATCGACCTGCGCGATCGGATCGCGATCGTCACGCTGCGTTTCGACGGACACTCGCCGCCAGCGGACGGCGTGCAGCGTGTCGAAGACGGCGTGTTCGTGTTTCCGCAGCCGCAGGAGTCGGAGGTGATGTGGTCGGGCCAGTGGTCGCGCGACTCCGAACTGACGCTCGTCGTGCCGCGCCGACCGGTCGACCTCGTGGTCGCGAAGCACGGTTCGCGTCCGACGGAGCTGCGCGGGGTACAGGATGTCGTTCGCGTTCCGTTCGAGCCGTGGCCCGAGGTCGAGATCACCTGCGACGCGTTCGTGGCCCTGCCGAAGGGCTGGCGCGTTCGGGCGCAGTTCGCGATCGATCCCGCCGAGCCGCAGCTCCGGTATCGAGCGGGGCATTCGACCGGCGGCGGACAGGGTCTCCTGCAAGCGCCCTACGTCGTGCAGGACTTCGCGTCCGGGCGGGCGCGTCTGCCGCTCGGCACGACGCCGCGGACGCTGCGCGTCGTGATCGTGCCCGCGGGTGCGCGTTCCGGGCGGGACGTTCCGCACGACACGCCGCCGATCGCGCCCGGCACCGAGCGCGTCGCGGTGCGCATCGCACCGGAGGACTGGCAGCGCGTGATCGCCGAGTTGCAGCAGCCGACGGGGGGTGGCCGGTGAACGGTCCGATGCGCAGCGTCGTCGTCGCGCTGGTCGCGCTGCTCGCTGCCGGCGTGCTTGCGTGGTGCGCGCTGCGCGAGGATCGCGTGGCACCCGTCGATCGGTCGAACGTCGAAGACGCCGCGACGCAGACGGCAACCTCGTCGACCGGCGACGCGACTGCTTCGCTCGATACGTCGCAGTCGGCGTCGTCGCCTTCGTCGTCGCCCGCGCGCATCGTCGACACGGCGCCCGGAGCGCCGGAGCTTCCCGCGCATGCGCATCTCGTCGACATCCTCGTCGTCGACGCAGCGACCGGCGCGCCAGTCGCCGACGCCGAAGTCGTGTTCGACGGTGCGCTGACGTCGGAGCGGATCGCCGCCCTGCCGCACGACGAACGCAATCGCTACCTGCAGGACCGCGAGGCGGCCGCGCGGACGTTCGGTGCCACGACGCGCACCGACGCCGAAGGTGTCGCGCATGTGTACGTCGCCGCGCGCCATGCCGTCGTTCACGCGCGCCACGGCGCGCGGTACGGCGTGCTGCATCTCGACGCGACGTCGCAAGGGCCACCGCACCGTCACCGCCTCGAACTGCGCCCCGATCGCAGCGTCACCGTGCAAGTCCTCGACGCCAGCGGCCAGCCGGCGATCGGCGTTCCGCTGCGGATCCGTGGATCTGGGGAGGACAGCGTGCGAGTGTCGGAGGCGGCGGCGTCGGTGTCGCCCGTCGAGACGACGGCCCCCGACGGGGTGACGACGTTCGTGCACCTGCAGAACGCGCATGCGCTGAACCTGCTGCCGAACGCACGCGACGCCACGTGGCAAGTCTTCGTCGCGGTGCCCGGACTCGAGCACGTCGCCGCCGCCGTCGATCTGCACGTTCCGCCGGCGACTCCGATCGTCCTCCGTCTGCCGCCGACCGGCGCGATCGCGACGCGCCTCGTCGCCGCCGGCCGGAGGGTCGGAGGGCGAGACTTGAAGCTGACCACCGAAGCCGCGCTCGACGGGCCGAACGCGTGGAACCTCGGCTGGCCACGAAAGGCGGATGCCGACGGGTGGACGCGATTCCCGCACGTGCCGCTCGGCGCGACGTTCCGCGTGCTCGCGGGCCATCCCGTGGCATCGCGTGCGTTCGCTGGGCCAGTGACGGCAGGCGAGGAGCTTCGTTTCGAGTTCGCGCCGGGCGACGGGGTCCTCGTTCTGACGGGGCGGTTGGTCGACGCAGCCTCGGCACCGATCCGGAGCAGCAGCGCGCAGGTCGATTTCGACCTCGGCATTGCGCAGGGCACGGCCGTCGTCGTCACCGATGCCGACGGTCACTTCACGTGGGTCGTCGGCGCGAAGCCGAGCGGCGACGTTGCACTGAAGCGCCTCCGGTTCACGCTCCGATCGCCGAACGCGCCGCCGACGTCGCACGCCGTCGCCCCGCGTTCGCTGTCGGACGCCGTGACCGATCTCGGCGACCTGATGCTGCGAGCGCCGCCGGTCGTCGTCGCCGGTCGTTTCGAGTTCGGTGACGGTGTGCAGCCGATCCCGATCGCGTTCGACGTCGAACGCTTCGTCGCGGTGGCGGGTCCGGGCCAACGCGATCGGTGGTGGCGGATCAACGGGATCGACACGTCGCAGCAGCGCGACGGCAGTTTCGCAGTGACCGGTGAGGTCCCCGCGCGGCGCTTTCGACTCGTGTTCCCTGCCTACCATCACCTGCCGATCGAACCGATCGAGTTCCGGTTCGGTGCAAGCGACCTCGTGATCCCGGTCGATCTCGGCGCGTCGCTGACGGCGATCGTGCTGCTGCCGGCGGGACTCCCGCGTGACGCGCGCGGTCTGCAAGGGGAACTGCGGCCGGTGGGCAACGACCCACCCGCGCGCGAGCGGCTCGTCGTCGACGTGCTGCGTGGCCAGCCGGAGCGCGGCGAACTTCGTTGGAAGGCGATCCCCGCCGGCGACTACGTGCTCGAGATTCGCACCAGTGGTGCTGCGAACCCGATCGCGACGGTTCATGACGTTGCGGTGCCCGGGCCGCCGGACGGTGATCCGCGGCTGACGGCGATCGATCTGCGTGACCGCGTGCGCGTCGTCACGTTGCGGTTCGGCGACGCAGTCAGCGTGGTCGTGTTTCCGATGCCGCAGGATCCCGCCACCGAGTGGGGTGGCATCGGCTTCAGCGGCAGCGAACTGCACCTGCTCGTCGGCGCGGATCCGACGCATCTGTTGGTGGCCGCGCGCGAATGGAAGCCGGTCGAACTGCGCGACGTGCGCGGGGAAGTCGACGTCGTGTTCGAACGTTGGCCGGAAGTCGAGATCGTGTTCGAGGGGCTCGACGCGTTGCCGCCGCATGTCGGCGTGACCGCGCAGTTCGCGGCGCAAAGTGGCGACGCACCGCGCTACCGGGTGTGGGGTCACTCGAACGACCGCAACGAGTTGCTTTCGGCGCCGACGATCGGACGCACGGCGGAAAGTGGGCGCGTGCGATTGCCGATCGGGAACGAACCCCGCGTGCTTCGGTTGTGGCTGACCGACGAAGCGGGGCGCGCCCAGCCGATGCGGTTCTCGCTCCCTGACGTGGCGCCGTCGGCGTCGCCGGTCGTCGTTCGCATTCCGCCGGAGGTGCTGCAGAGCGCACTCGCCGCGTTGGCGCCGACTCCGGAGAGCGGCAAATGAACGCGAGGCCATCGTTGGTGGTGATGCTGGCGTTCGCCGTCGCCATCGTCGCGGCGTTCGTGTGG
>JAEYTU010000563.1 GCA_023433825.1 Planctomycetota bacterium | reverse complement strand
CGCGAGAGCGATGCTTGGTCTCCGGTGGGGCCGTCGCTACTGTGCGCGCTCCCTGACGCACGTTCGCGCGCGGCGGGGACACCTCTCGACTCGCACCCAAGATTTTCCCCCGAGGTCGTCGTGCGCCATGCCCGCTGGATCACGGCACTGCTGCTGTCCGCCCCGCTGTCGGCCAGTTCAGTGATTCCCCACGGCCCGTTCGCTGCGCAAGAACCGCAGCCCGCCGCCGCCACCACGTTCCCTGACTTTCTCGCGCAGCCATCCGCTGCGCCGCGCCCGGAGCCGCCGCCGGCGTCTTCGGTCCCCGAGCCCTCGACGATCGCGCTGCTCGGCGTCGGCATCCTCGGCCTCGCGATCTCGTCGCGCCGCAAGCGCAGACCGACCGCACCGATCGGCTGAACGGCGTCCCGCGCGGCGCCCGTGTCGGCGCTCGCGAACGCGCTCGCTTGCGCGACGCCGGCGGCCTGATCCGCGTCGCGTCAGCGACCCGCGCGGAAGCGTTCGAGGATCACCATCGCTGCGACGCTGTCGGCGAGCGGTCGCCGCTGCGACGCCCTGAGCCCGGCCGCCTTCAGCAGGTCGTGGGCTTCGTCGGTCGAATGCGACTCGTCGACGGTCTCGACCGGCACTCGCGCGACCTTCTGCAGCGCCGCGACGAAACCGAGCGTGCGCTTCGCGCGCGCTCCGACTTCGCCGTTCGCGTCGAGCGGCACGCCGACGACGACGACCTCCGACCCGCGATCGGACGCGAGCTCGGCGATCTGCGCCGCGCATTGCGCGTCGTCGAGTCCGCGCAGCATCGGCAGCGGCACGACGATCGTTCCGGTGAAGTCGGTTGCCGCGAGCCCGGTGCGCCGATCGCCGAAGTCGACCGCGAGGATCCGGCGTTCCGTGCGGCGCGCCACGGCGTCAGACCAGGTCGTCGCGGCCGCGATCGCGCAGTTGCTGGAGCAGCCGCTTGACGTCCTCGGCGCGGGACTTCGGGCAGACCAGCACGGCGTCGTCGACGGCGACGACGACGAGGTCCTCGACGCCGAGCAGCCCGACGAGTCGGCGACCTTCGGCGTAGACGACGCAGTTCTTCGCGTCGAATGCCTCGGTCGTCGCGCCGCCGGTCAGCACGGCGACGTTCCCCGCTGCGTCGGGATCGGCGACGGCCGTCAGCGCCGGGAACGAACCGAGGTCGTCCCATCGCCACGACGCGGGGACGACGGCGACGTCCGGAGCGTGCTCCAGGACCGCGTAGTCGACACTCGTCTTGGGCGCCGCGACGAATGCCGCACGCAGTGCCGCGTCGTCGCCGGCCCGCGCCGCGACGAGCATCGCATCGGCCGCGGCGCGCAGTTCGGGCGCGCCGGCGGCCATCGCGGCGAACAGCGCCTCGACCTGCCAGACGAAGATCCCGGCGTTCCAGACGAAGTTGCCGTTCGCGAGGTACTCGCGCGCCGTCGCCGCGTCCGGCTTCTCGCGGAACCGATCGACGCGGTGCACGCCGGCATGACCTGCGAGCGCGGCGCCGACCTGGATGTAGCCGTAGCCCGTCGCCGGATGCGTCGGACGGATCCCGAACGTCACCAGCGTTCGCCCGTCCGCGGCCACCGCGGTCGCCAGCCGAACGGCGTCGTGGAATGCGCGCTCGGGCTCGATGCGGTGGTCGGCGGGCAGCACGAGCATCGTCGCGTGTGAGTCGCGCGCGGCGATCCGTGCCGCCGCCAGCGCGACGCACGGCGCCGTGTCGCGCGCCATCGGTTCGACGACGACCTGCTCGCGTGGGAAGTCCGCGACGACGCCGTGCAGGTCCGCGGCTTGGGTCGCGTTCGTCACGATCCAGATCCGGTCGCTCGGCACGAGGCCGCGACAGCGATCGACCGCGGCTTGGAGCAGCGACCGTCCGTCGCCGCCGAGCGGCAAGAACTGCTTCGGACGTCGTGCACGGCTCGCCGGCCAGAACCTCGTGCCGGAACCGCCGGCCATGATCACTGCGTGCAACTCGGACATCGGGACGTCGTCTCGCATTCAGAAGCGTCGGATCGGGGTGGGTTCGACGACGGGCGGGAGCGGCAGGATGCCGCGGCGACCCGGGTCCTGCTGCCACATCAGCCGCGACCGGCTCTGGACGTCGCGCAGGTACCCGTAGACGTGGAAGCGCACGACCTGCGACGTCAGCATCGTCAGCAGCCGCGGCAGCAGCAGCACCTCGCTCGCCGAACCGAACAGGTTCGGGAACGCGAACACCATGTCGACGTACCCGTCGAGCGTCAGCTGACCCTCGCCGGTGATCTCCAGCAGCGACGACGTGATGACGAACTCGCGAATGCGCGCGACGCGGTCGCGGACCTCGACCTCGAGCTGCACGCCGTCGAAGCGCGGGCGCTGCGACGGCTCGAGCGTCGAGAAGATCGCCGAGAACAGCGGCACCTCGCCGAGGAACCCGTTGTCGATCCGCAGCTTCCCACTGGCCTGGATGTCGACGAGATCCTCGCCGATCAGCCGGTCGATCCGCAGTTCACCGCCGAGCGTGCCCTGCAGCCGCGGCGTCGTCTGACCGGCGGCGCGCAAGAACTCGCCGAGACTGACGCCATCCCAATCGAGGTCGCAGGTCAGCGTGCCGGGGCCCGCGTATTCGTAGCGCAGCGTCGGCCGTGTGTCCGCGCCCGCGACGTGCCGGGGACCGCGCACCGATCCGCCGTGCAGGCGCATCGACGCGTCCGTGAAGTCGACCTTCTCCGGATCGGCTGCGAACGTCGCCGCGAAGGCCGTGATCTCGTGGCCGGCGACGCGGAACGTCACGTCGGACGCGCTGCCGCGGATCGTGCCGCCGGCCGGTCCGACGACGCCTTCCGTGATCTCGAGGAGTCCCTGCACGCGCTCGACCGGCGCCGCGAGGTTCAGCGCGACGTCGCGACTGAGGAACTGCCCCGAGAACGTCGTCGTGAACTC
>JAEYTU010000490.1 GCA_023433825.1 Planctomycetota bacterium | reverse complement strand
CCGCCACACCCGGATCGAGGAACGCCGCGGCGAACGCTGGGCGATGCACGTCCCGACGGCCGCTCTGCACGACGACGCACGCACGGCGATCCTCGCGCCGGAACGGACGACCGTCTGGAAGACCGGGCGCCGCGGAAGCGTCGCGCGCTTCGGCCCGGTCGTGGTCAAGGAACGGGAAGCCGCCGCGGCGCGCCGCCTGTTCGCCGGCGCCTATCTGCTGTCGTTCGCCGGCGTGCCGACGCCGGCGCCGGTCGCGCTGCGGATCCATGGCGGTCGCGGCCGCGCGGCGTTCGTCGCGATCGACGCACCCGACCTGAAGCGGTCTCACGCGAACCTCACGCCTGACGAACGACGCGACGCCGCCGAGCGGATCGGCGATGCGGTCGGACGGCTGCACGGACACGGGCTGCGTCACCGCGACCTGAAACTCGAGAACCTCGTCCGCACGTCGGACGGCGTCGTCTGGGTCGTCGACCTCGACGGACTGCGCCGCCGCGCGCCGATCGAGATCCGCGGTCGCGGCGCCGACGTCGGGCGACTGCTCGCGGCGTTTCGAGACACGCAAAGCGAAGACGAACCATCCATTCGTCGCGCATTCTGGCGTGGCTATACTCGCGCGACTCGATGTCTGCTGCCGAACAGGAATCCGCGACGCTTGCGACGGCTTATCGAGGCACGCGCGCGCGCCTGGGCGGCGGACCACGAAAGAGCCGACGACCACTGACCATCGGTCGCCGGCTGCGCGCCGTGCGGCGCAACGTCGTCGCGTGGCTGACCGGTTCGCTCTACTTCGGTCTGCGATTCCTGCCGCTGCCGGTCAACCGCGTTCTTCTGCGCGTGATGCTGTACCCGCTGGCCGCCTGCCTCGTCCGCGCGAAGGCGGATCGCAATCTGGAGTTGGCGTTCGGGACGTCGATGGACGCCGGTGAACGCCGACGCGTGACCCGCCGGATGCTGACCAACCTGATCGACACGACGGCGGAACTGCTGGCCTTCCGCCGCCACGGCAGGCGTTTCCTCGATCGCCATGTCGACGGCTCGGACGCGCTGCCGCGGATCCACGCGCTCGAGGACCGGACGGACGGGGGCTGGATCGGCATCACCGGCCACGTCGGCAACTGGGAGTTGCTGGCGCAGTGGCTGAACCTGCACACGCGACGCGGCATCGGCGGTGTCGTCGCGCGTCGCCTTCCGAACGTTCGCCTGAACGCGCTCGTCGAGGACATGCGCGGGTCGCTCGGCCTCCACACGATCTATCGCGACGATTCGCCGACGGCGCTGAGTCGGGTTCTGCGGTCTGGAAAGGGTCTCGGGCTCGTGCCGGATCAGGATCTCGCGCACGTCGGCGGGCTGTTCGTCGACTTCATGGGCCGCCCCGCCTACACGCCCGCCGGCCCGGCGCGGCTGGCCTACGTGTCCGGCGTTCCGGTGTTCGTCGCCGTCGCGTTGCGGACGCCGCGCGGGCTCGAAGTCCGGGTGCTCGCCGAGTTGGTTGCCGACCGGACCCGGCCGCGCGAGGAGGAAGTCGCGCGTTTGACGCGCGAATGGAACGCCGCGCTCGAGGCGATCATTCGCCAGCACCCCGAGCAGTGGCCGTGGTTCCACGACCGCTGGAAGACGACGCCGGACGACGTCGCCGAACGCGCGCTTCGCGAGTTGCAGACGCAGCAAACCTCGGTCTGAGACCCTCCGCTCACGCCGTGGCCTTCAGCCACTCCTCGGCGACGCGGCGGAGATCGACGTCGGACACGTCGGACGACTCGGCGAAGAACTGACGTTCGACCGAGCGGATCGCTTGGCGAAGTTCGTCGAGGCGCGCGTCCGGCAGCCGCCGGCTCGCCTCGATCTCGCGCAGCAGCCCGAGCACGGTGAACGGCGTCAACTGCTCTGGCAGCTTCCACCCGGAGACGACCTGCGTCGGGTCGCGGCGTCGCGTCGACATGAATCCGAGTCCGACGCACAACGCGAGGATCAAGCCGGCGAACAGGTAGACGCTCGTCGGCGTCGCGCGTTCGCCGTAGCGCTCGAGCAGCGAGATCTCGCGACCGACGGACACCAAGTCCGCATCGGCGTAGCGCTGATGGATCGTCCGCGCGCCATCGACCTTCGGCGCCGCGAACTCGAACGTCGCCGGCAGTTCCTCGAGATCCTTCTTCGCCGTCATCGTGACGACCCAGGAGCGCTCGGCGACGACGCCGTCCTGGTCGTCGGTGAACCGCGACACCGACAGTCCCTGATCGGTGATCTTCTCGACGTCGAAGTGCTTCGGCGCGAGGTCGAGCAACTGCTCGAGACGCGGCAGCAGTCCGTTCGCGACGGCCTTGATCTCCAGCCCGAGCTTGCCTTCCTTCGCCTTCCGCTCGTCGAGGATCTGCGTGATCTCGACGTCGGCGGCTGCCGGCACCGCGGTCGGCTCCCGCGACGCGTCGATCGCGACGACCGGCGAACTGACCGGCAGGACGACGTAGCCCGACGTGTCGAGGAAGTCGAGGTCGAGGCGCAGTTGCGGGATCCGATCGACCTGTGGTCCACGCGCCTTCAGCAACACGTAGGCGTATGGCGTCACGCGCCACCCGTACTCGGCGGTCGCCTTCGAGCTCGCCTTGTCGCTGTTGAACGTGACCGACACGACCTCGAAGTGCTCTTGCAGCGCCTCGGTCGCCGCCTCTTGGAACTTCTCGCGGTAGTTCTCGGTCGGCCGCCCGTAGTTGAACGAGAACGCAGCGTTGTTCTGGTTCTGCAAGTACTTGCCGAACCCGCCGCTCTCGCGCTCGATCTCCCGCGTGTGCCGGATGTCGAGCCGGACTCCGAACGGCTCCTTCGTCCCGACGACGGTGCCACCGTCGACCGTGGCCTCGAGGCGCACCTCGGTGATCAGGTCCTTGTAGTAGTCGAAGACCTTCGCCGCCTCGCGCGCGCGTTCGTTGTCGCCGATGACTTCGAAGCCGCCCTTCAAGTACCGGAACTTGACCGCCGGGTTGACGGCGCTGAGTCGCGTGAACAGTTGGTTCGCGATCCGATCGAAGTGGCGCTTGCGGACCTCTTCGGGCATTCGCTCGACCATCGCGCGGATCCGCGCCGGCTGGTTCTCGACCGCGATCGTCGACTGCGAGATCGCAGCGATGTCGCAGGCACCGAGGCTCGCGTAGAGCCAGAAGTCGAACGCCTCCGTCGACTCCTCTTTCGGATCACCGTCGCCGATGGTCTCGACGTAGCGCGCTGCCGCGGCCTCGAGCGCGGCCAGTGCTTGGATCCGACGCGACGAGAACTCCGACGACTTCGCGACCTCCTGGCGGAAGTTGTTCTCGTCGTGCGCGAGCGCGGCCTGCGCCGTCAGCAGCGCCCAGTGGTTGTCGTGACGGGAGAGCGCGTCGGCGACGACGGCCCCGGCCGTCTGGTAGCCGGCCAACACCTCACGCTCGATGTCCTTCTGCTTGCGGTTCGTCTTGTTCCGCTCCTGCACGTCGGGGCGACGCCAGACCGAGACCAAGTTGCCGCGCATCGTCTGCAACATCCCGGCGAGCGTCCTCGGCTTCAGCTTCGCGAGATCGCCGAACACGCGCTGGATCGCATCGAGCCGATAGACCTCGGCGACGCTGTGACTCTTCGTGAACGCCTCGAGCAGCAGCGTCTCGTCGAGCCCGTCGATCGGCAGCGCGCGCAGCTTCTCGACCCACTCCGCGAGTTCGGCGAGGTTGCGGTCCTGCTTCGAACGCGTCAGCGGAATACCGCTCTGCCGCTGGTCGTACCCGTACATGAACATGTACCGATCCGAGCGGTTGCGCTCCGAGTTCGGATCGTGGTTGCGGATCCAGACGCGCAGGAACTCGTCGCACAGCGTCTTCGCGCTCTCCGGGTGTGACTTCGCCAACGCTTCGAGATGCGGGAACGCCTGTGCCTCTTCGTGCACCTTCAGGAACAGCTGTGCCAGCAGCATCGAGAACCGCGGCTTCAGCGCCGGGTCGAGCATCTCGACCCAGACACCGTCCGGCTGCGCGAGCAGCAGTTGGTCGGGGTCGAGGGGCTGCACGAACTGGTTCTGCTGACGGCCCGATCCGCTCCAGAACCAGTTGCCGTAGACGTCGCGCTGCATGACCGGCCCGAGCGAGTCGGCCGTCGAGTTCGTGTAGCTGTACGCGGCCTCGTTCATCCAGTGACGCGCGAGCATCGCCAACGTCGGACGCCATTCCTCGGCCCGTTCCGGCGCGACGCGCAGCAGTTCCTCGACGGCGAGCTTCTGCAGCTGCAGGCCACGCAGTCGGAACTCGGGGTCGCGCCCGTGGGTCTCCATCCCCTTCGCCGTCTGCGTGCCGATCGTCGCGAGGATCTCCATGCCGCGTTCCGGACGCGTCGTGAAGCTGTCGATCAGCCACGGCAGGCCACCGCCGGCTTCGATCTTCCGCGCGAGTTCGACCGCGCGGAGCAACGCCTCGGACTTGTCGCGATCCTCGATCTTGCCGTCCTTCAACGCGGCCAACGTGACGAGGAACGCCTGCTTCAGATCGTCGGGACGCTGGTGTTCGGCGTATCGCGACAGGCACCACCGCGCGATCAGGTTCAGCGCTTCACGGTCGTCGTCGGCGATCGCCTGATCGGCCGTCGGCAGGAACTCCTCGAGGTGCTTGTCGTGGCCGAGCGCGCTCAGCAACTGCGCGATGCGGCGCCGACTCAGCGCCGGCTTCTCCTTCGCGGCCTCGGTGCGCAGCAGCGCGAGCAGCGGGTCCAACACGCGTCCCTCGCCGAGTGCGAGTTGGACGATCGGGCGCAGCAGCGGGACCTGTTCGATCGTCACGCCATTCGGCGCGATCGCCGCGACTCCGAGCAGATCCTCGAATGCGAACTGCTGCCGCTCCTTGACCTGCTGCGGGATCTGCGGGTTCTGCTGCTGTTGCGGTGGTGGCTCGACGATCTTGCGGAGCAGGATCTCGTAGGCCTTCGTCCGTTCGCCCTCGGGCATCGTCGCGAGGAACGCACCGACGTTCGCCCAGCGTCCGAGGACGACGTCTCGACGCAGCATCTCGAGGTCGCGCGCGAGGACCTTTGCGTCGTACTCGGCGCGCTTGGCGATCAGCACCGCCGCTGGATTCGCAGCTTGGCCGGGAACGGCGCCGGGGACGGCGGCGCCCGGAGTCGGGGCCGCTGCTGGACGCGTCGCGTCGACGCCGGCCGGTGGCAGTGCCACGTTCGGAAGCAGCCGCTGGACGCCGCTCAGCATGTCGACCTCGAACTCGAAGTCGTCCACCACCTCCACCGCCGGGTCGGTTTGGACCGCACCGGCTGGCGTCGTCGTCGGAGGGCTCGCGCCAGGCGGCGCGCCTGGGTTTCCCGCTGCGGGAACCGCGGCCGGTGGCGGGAGCGCAGGTCCGCCCGGCACACCCGGCGGCAGTCCGACGAGTTCGGGCGGAAGTGCGATCGGCTCGGGTTCCTTCGCCGCCCACGCGGCGAGGATCGACGACGGCCTCCGGTCGAAGACGAGCTGTGGCAGTCGCTGCAGCTTCTGGCTGGGCGGCAGCGCTTGCTGGGGGTCTTGCGCTTGGCCACCGACGACCGCGTTCGCTGCGCCCGACATCGGCAGCGGGATCAGCGACCCGTCGGGGCCGCGCACCATGACCTGTCCGGTCGACGACGGCACCAACGTCCCCGGAACGGCCGGCGCTGGCAGGAGTCGCGCCGAGGACGTCGACGGCGTGGCGGGAGTCTGCGCGACGAGTGCGACGCACAGAACGGGGACGACGATCAGAGCAGTGGTGACGCGATGCATGACGTTCATCGGGACAACGACGGCGCGTGCGGTCGCGCTCGTCCACGAATTCGGGGGCGGGCCGCCACAGAGCGACTCGTCGGGGACGACGGACGAACCGTCGTGACGTCGATCGGCGGCGTCCGCCCGAGGGGCGTCGGCCGCGGGATCGTTCGGCGCACCGGCTTCGGCGCGCCCTGTCGGACCGATCGCGGCCGAAGGATCGGCAGGCCGCGATGGTCCGCGCGGATCACGAACCGGATCCGTCTGGCGGTGGACCGGCGCTCGCGCCGCGCGCGTCTTTCGGAGGTTGTGCGCCTTGCTTGGGCTTGCCTGGTTTGCGACCGGAACTCCGGCCGCTGCCGCAACCCTCTCACTGCGAGGGGAGCGGAAGCCCCTGCAGATCCTTCAACTCCATGCGTGCGAGCCGCACTGCAGATTCGAGGTCGGCTTGGTGTCCGGCCACCTCTGCCGTCCGTCCCTCCGCCGCGGCCCGTTCGGCCAGCAAGCGATAGTTCTGGCGCGACGCCTCGATTTCGGGTTCCCACTTCTCGCGCGGCATGCCTTCGAGGCGCAGCAGCCACGTCATGTAGTACTGCGCATTCGCGAGTGCGCTGCGCGCCTCGGCGTGCAGCTTCGGGTCGGGCTGCTTCGCCGCGTCGGTCTCGCGCGCCGCTGCATCCAACTCGTCGACCAGCGCGCGGAGATCGGCGTGCGCGCGCGGCAAGCCGGACGCCTCGATGCACGACTTCGCGAGTTCCAGCCGAATGCGGCGCGCTTCCGCGACGCGGTCGGTGGGCAACAACTTCAACGCTTCCTCGAAGCGCGTGATCGCCGTCGCGTGCTCGCCGTCCTTCGCGAGCGAGTAGGCCTTGCCGAGAATCGCATCGATCCGATCGAGCGACTGCCACTCCTGTCCCGGGCCTTCGTGGACGGCCCACGCTCCGACAGGCAACAGCAGCCAAGCTGCCAACACGAACTTTCGCATGTTCACCTCGTGAC
>JAEYTU010000450.1 GCA_023433825.1 Planctomycetota bacterium | reverse complement strand
GTCCTGCGCGTCATGGATGCGCAAACCCGGGTGCCGATCGCGTCTGCTCGCATCTACGAGATGAATGGCGCGGACAGTCTTCCGTCTGTGTCGTCCGACTCGGAGGGTATGGCTCCCATCAGCGGCGTGCTGTCGAACGACGAATCTAGATCGTTCGCGGTGGTGGCGCACGGCTACGCGGTCGAACGTCTCGTGCCATCCAGCGTGCCGGGGCGCGAAGGAGAATGGGCGATCGATTGTCTGCCGGCGCGCTCCTTACGCGGTCGTCTGATCAACATCGACGCAGCGCTCGCCGCCGCGCATCGATTCGAATTGCGGTGTGACTATCGCGCGCATGTCGAGGATGCAGCCCTCCGCAATCTGGCCGCTGGAAGACGAGATGCGTCCGCTGTCGCGGAAGCGAGCGGCGCCTTCGCGCTCTCCCGAGTGATCGACGCTTCGACCACACTGCGAGTCGTCGCCGTGAAGCGATCTTCTGGTGTCGAGCGGGAGATCGCCGAGTCCGTCGTTGCGCGGACCCGAGACTATGTCGAGATCGACTTGACGGGCGTCAGTCCTGCGCCGGATGCCGGCGAGCTGCGGCTGACGATGCAGTTCCTCGGAGATCGGCCGGTCGGCCAAGTACGGCTCACCGCGTTCGACGAACACGGAGAGTTGGTTCCGGGCGTCAACCAAGTGAGAGTCGGGCGCAGCGTCGAGGAGGCGCGAATCGTCGCGACTTTCGGCCCGTTGCTCCCGGCGCGCTACGTGATCGAGGCCGCGTTCGAGCGGCAAGGGATGATGCGTCTAGGTCCCTTCCAGGTGGACGGGATCACGCATGCGAGCGTCAACGTCGGAATCGGCGGCGTCTGCCGCGCGACCGTGCGCGGCGCGCCCAAGGTCGATCTCCGTACTGTTCCGGTCAGCGTCCACTTCCAGACGATCGAGGGTCACTTCGGCGGCGTTGCCTACGCGAAGTCCGCCGCGGACCCCGTCGCCACGATCGAGTCGTTGCCCGCGGGTCGATACCTGGTCCACGCACAGGCCACGAGTGCCCGGATGCGTGCGCAGACTCAGGAGATCGATGTCAGCGACGGGCAGGTCCTCGTACTCGAGTTCGACCTCGCACCGGCGCATCACGTCAGTTTCGCTCCTGCCCGTGCTCCGACGCGACGGAGCACGTTCACGGTCTTCGATGCCAGCGAAAGACCCGTGCAGCGAGGTGTCCTGTTGCCCAATCGTGGGACGTCGGGGTCGATTCTGCTCTGCGAGGGCAGCTACACCGCCACCTTCGAACCGAACGTGCGCAGCGAACCGATCACGTTCCAGGTACCGGGTGTGAGTACGACAGTGCGGGTGGAGTGACGCACGTTTCGTGTAGCCACGCCGAACGCGAGCACGCTGCAGTGGTCGACGTCGATGCACTCGCGCGTCGTCAGTGATCCTTCTTCGCGGACTTCGCCTGGAAGATGTGAACGGCGACACCGTGCACGGCTTCGGCCGCTTCCATGATCGTTTCGGGCAGCGTCGGGTGCGCGTGGATCGTCGCGGCGAGGTCGCCGACGGTCGCGCCCATCTCGATCGCGAGCGCGCCCTCGGCGATCAGCTCGGTGACCTCGGGGCCGATCATGTGAATGCCGAGGACCCGGTCGGTCTTCGCGTCGGACACGATCTTGACCCAGCCTTCGCCCTCGTTCAGCGACAGCGCGCGCGCGTTCGCACCGAACGGGAAGCGACCCTCGGCCGGCTCGAAGCCCGCGGCCTTCGCCTCGTCGACGGTCAGGCCGACGCTGGCGATTTCCGGGTCGGTGAAGATGACGGCCGGGATGCATGCCGGGTCGTAGGCGGCGCCCTTGTCGCCGGAGATCGCAGCGGCGGCGATCAGGCCTTCGTGGCTGCCCTTGTGCGCGAGCATCGGCTGACCGGCGACGTCGCCGATTGCCCAGATGCCTTTGACGTTCGTCTGGCGCTGCGCATCGACCTTGACGAAGCCGCGCTCGATCGTCACGCCGAGCGTCTCGAGGCCGAGGTTTGCCGAGTTCGGCCGGCGACCGACGGTCGACAGGATCACGTCGCACGCGAACGTCTGCACCTTGCCGTCGATCTCGACGTCGACGTCGAGGCCGTTCTTGCCGGTGCGGTAGCCCTTCGCCTTCGCGTTCAGGTGCACCGCGACCTTCTTCTTCTTCAGGAAGCGGCCCATCTCCTTCGACAGCTCGCCGTCCATCCCGGGCAGCACGCGGTCCATCGCCTCGACGACGACGATCTCGGTGCCGAGGTTGTGATAGACGAGGCCGAGTTCGAGCCCGATGTAGCCGCCGCCGATGACGAGCATCCGCTTCGGGACCGACGTCGGCGCGAGCGCCTCGGTCGACGACCAGACGTTCTTGCGATCGAACGCGAACCCCGGGATCTCGATCGGCGTCGAGCCGGTCGCGACGACGACGTGCTTCGCGGTCAGGTTCGTGACCTTGCCGTCCTTCGCCGTGACGTCGACCTTGCCGACGCCGGTCACCTTCGCCGTGCCGGTGTGCAGGTCGATCTTGTGGTTCTTCAAGAGGCCCGAGACGCCGCCGGTCAGCTTGCCGACGACGCCCTGCTTCCACGCGACCAGCTTCGGAACGTCGAGGTCGACGCCCTTGACCGTGATCCCCATCTGGTCGGCTTCGTGGATCTTCTTGACGAGCTTCGCTGCGGCGATCAGCGCCTTGCTCGGCACACAGCCGACGTTCAGGCAGACGCCGCCGACGAACTCGCGTTCGACGACTGCCGTCTTCAGACCGAGTTGAGCGGCGCGAATCGCGCAGACGTAGCCGGCGGGGCCGGCACCGATGACGAGGACGTCGTAGTTCATGGAGTGTTTCCGTCGGCGCCGAAGGCCGCGTCGAAGTCGGCCTGCGTGCGGGGATCGATCGTCGCGAACACGTCGGTGATCAGCGTGTCGGCGGGTGGTTCCTTCGGATGCGACTCGGCGGCGGCGATCGCCTGATTGACCTCGAGTGCGATCTCGTCCTGCAGCGCGTCTTCGCGCTTGCCGTCCCACAGGCGGCGCTTCTCGAGGAAGCGTCGGTAGCGGTCGATCGGGTCGCGCTTCTCCCACGCCTTGACCTCGGCCTCGTCGCGATACCGCGTCGGGTCGTCGGACGACGAGTGACCGAGTCGGCGGTAGGTGAC
>JAEYTU010000418.1 GCA_023433825.1 Planctomycetota bacterium | reverse complement strand
CAAGCACGCCGTCGGCGCGAAGTTGGCGTGCGCGCCGCTGACCGTCTCCCGACGCTGGCGCTTCGCGCGCGTTTCGACACGGATCCGGAACGACAGCGTGGGCCGCGTGCGGAGTGAGCCGAGACGGCTTCGGATGCGTCGTGTCGCGCACGCCGCCAGGGCCGACCGAGGCAGCGTGGACTCCGAGCGCCCCAAGGCGGCTCAGAGAATGCGCTTACCGAATGCCGAGAGGATCAGCTCGACGGCCACCTCACCCGACTGGTTTCGCACGTCGAGCACCGGGTTCAACTCGGTCACTTCGAAGCTCGTCATCGACGCGCTGTCGGCGACCATCTCGAGCAACAGATTCGCTTCGCGCCACGCGATGCCGCCCTTGACCGGCGTGCCAACGCCCGGTGCGACGTTCGGATCGAGGCCGTCGAGATCGAACGAGACGTGGAAGCCGGCCGTACCGCGCCGCGCGTGCGCGATCGCTTCGGCGGCGATCGTTCGCATGCCGCGCTCGTCGAGATCTCGCATCGTGTACGCGTGCACGCCGGACGCGCGGACGATGTCCTTCTCGCTCTCGTCGAGATCGCGGATCCCGATCAGACAGACGTTGTCGGGGTCGACCTTCGGCGCGAACCCGCCCATCGACACGAGCGAGTCGACGCCCATCCCGAGCAGCGTCGCGAGCGGCATCCCGTGAATGTTGCCGCTCGGCGACGACTCCGGCGTGTTCATGTCGGCGTGCGCGTCGACCCAGATCAGCCCGACCTTGCGCCCGGTGTCGCGGAAGTGCTCGGCGACGCCGCCGACCGTGCCGATTGCGATGCTGTGGTCGCCGCCGAGGACGAGCGGGATCTCGCCGGCGTCCATCGAGCGACGCACGCGAAGCCGCAGCCGATTGCAGACGTGATAGATCGCCGGCAGATAGCGTGCGCGGCTGTCGTGCACGTCGCGCGTCTCGGGCGAAGGGACGCCGACGTCGCCGTCGTCGTGCACGTCGAAACCCATACGACGCAGCTTCTCGCCGACGCCGGCGATCCGGATCGCCGACGGTCCCATGTCGACGCCGCGTCGCCCGGCCCCGAGGTCCATCGGCACCCCGACCAGTCGCACGGTGCCACGACGCGGTGGAACGGTCGTCATCCGCGTGCCTCCGACAGTGCGACGTCGTCGCCGGCTGCGGCGCCGAGCGTCACGTCGGCCCGGCCGTCACGCACGGCGATCTCCAGCAAGCCATAGCTGTTGACCAATGCGACGGCGTCGCCGCGGGCCACGTTTCCATAGGTCGAGCGGATCGGCACGACGCGATCGCGAATCCGCACGTCGGTGACGCCGGCGAGGCGACGCGCAGGGACGTTCGTCAGCAAGTTGCCGTAGCGATCGACATGCACGACGCGATCCGCGTCGCGACCGGTCAGCCGAACGGCGCCGTCGGTGCGCGGCCCGATCGCACGGAACCCGAGCTTCTGCGACGCCAGCATCCCGGCGAGCGGGGCCAGCACGTCGCGGCCGTGGAACGTCGCGCTGCGCGGACCGATCGCGAGCGCCTCGACGTCGATCGCACGCAGTTCGCCGTTCGTGTTGGGATCGAGGAGCGGCTCGAGCACGCCGTTGTCCGGAGCGAGCCAGTAGCACTGCCGTGCGTGCAACCCGATCAGCCGGCGCTCGGTGCCGACGCCCGGATCGACGACGACGACGTGGACGGTGCCCGGTGGAAAGCGATCGAGGGCGGCCGTCACGAACAGCGCCCCGACCGCGACGTCCTGCGGCGGGACACCGTGCGCGAGATCGACGACGTCGGCGCGGACGAACTGACGCTTGACCATGCCCTTCATGACGCCGACGTACGGGTCGTCGAGACCGAAGTCGGTGAGGAAGGTGACGATGCCGCTCGGGCGCGGAAGCTCCATGCAATTCGTGGGGTAGGCTGATCTCGGCAGTCGGGCGCGAAGAGTCCCAGAAGCGCCGCTGCCACGGAAGCACCAAGATGCCGAACCTCCTGTCGACGATCGTTCTCGGACTGCTGTGCGGCACGACGCCGGCGCGGCAGGAACCATCGCCGGCGACGGCAGCGGCACCGATCGTGTCGTCCGCGCCATCGACGCCGAGCACCGACACGACGACGCGCGCCGCACGGCGGAAGTTCAAGAGCGGACGCTTCTGGAACGTTCCGCGCTTGCCGATCCCGCCCGCCGCAGCGCGCACCGAGGAGGTCGGCCGATGATGCGACTCACCGAAGATCGCCGCCTGTCGCGCGGCGCGCATCCGACCCGCGACGACGGCCTCTGCACGATGGAACTCGTCGCCTGGCTCGCCGGCGAAGCGCACACCGACGAACCTCGTTGCACGAGTCCAGTGCTGATCGCCGCGGTGCGAACGATCAACGATCGGATCCCCGACGCACTGCGCGACCCGCTGTTGCGGCCCCTCGCGCCGCGGCTCGTCGGAACGCGCGCCGATGCGCGCGTCGATGCCGCGCGCGCTGCGCACGCGCTCGACGTCGCCGTCACGGTTCTCGCGCCGCGCATTCTGTGCCGCCGTGGGCGGGCCGCCGACGCGGCGGCACTCGCGTCTCTGCCGCGCCGTCGCGGCGCGAAGTCGCTGTGCGAGGCCGTCGCCGCCACCGGGATCGTGCTGCCGCGCAGTGTCGGATGGATGCTCGCACGTGCGAACGACGGCACCGCGCCGACCGAATGGGTCAAGGCACTCGCGTTCGTCGCCGAGGCGTCTGGCGACGACGGTGCCTGGCGCGTCGCGGTCGACGCGACGATGGCGATGGCGGCGATGGCGGCCGCGCGCGCGCCACGACGTCTGCGTCGCGATCAGAACGTCAGTTCGAATCGGATCAGCGCGACGCAGACGTCGT
>JAEYTU010000360.1 GCA_023433825.1 Planctomycetota bacterium | reverse complement strand
CGCTCGGCGGCCAGGGCGGCGGCATCGCCCACACGCGCGAGCAGCTGGCCGAGATCGCCGCGCGCGGCCTCGCCGCGTCGCCGATCGGCCAGATCCTCATCGACCAGTCGGTCATCGGCTGGGGCGAGTTCGAGCTCGAGGTGATGCGCGACCGCAACGACAACGTCGTCATCATCTGCTCGATCGAGAACTTCGATCCGATGGGCGTTCACACCGGTGACTCGATCACGGTCGCCCCGGCGCAGACGCTGACCGATCGCGAGTACCAGTTGATGCGCGACGCGGCGATCGACGTCATCCGCGAGATCGGCGTCGACACCGGCGGGTCGAACGTGCAGTTCGCGATCAACCCGCGCGACGGCCGGATGATCGTCATCGAGATGAACCCGCGCGTGTCGCGGTCGTCGGCGCTCGCGTCGAAGGCGACCGGGTTCCCGATCGCGAAGATCGCCGCGAAGCTGGCCGTCGGCTACACGCTCGACGAACTCCGCAACGACATCACGAAGGTCACGCCGGCCTGCTTCGAACCGACGATCGACTACTGCGTCGTCAAGTTCCCGCGCTGGGCCTTCGAGAAGTTCCCGACGGCCGATTCGACGCTGACGACGCAGATGAAGTCCGTCGGCGAGGCGATGGCGATCGGGCGGACGTTCAAGGAGGCGATGCAGAAGGCGCTGCGGTCGCTCGAGACCGGACGCACCGGCTTCGGCAACGTGCCGTGCGTCCCGCATCACGGCGTCGACTCGATCGCGCTCGACGAGATCCGTCCGCACCTCGTCACGCCGCGCGCCGAACGGATCGACTGGATCCGTGCCGCGTTCCTCGCCGGGATGTCGGTCGAGGAGATCCACGAGTGCACGCGGATCGATCCATGGTTCCTCGATCAGCTCGCGGCGCTGATCGCGCATGAACGCGAGATCGTCGCGGCTGCGGCCAAGGGACTGCCCGGCTTCGACGCCACGCTGCTGCGGCAGACCAAGCGCCTCGGCTACAGCGACCGCCAGATCGCGGCGGCGATCACGAAGGCCGGCGTCGACGGCGTCGACGAGTGGGCTGTGCGCGCACACCGCACGAAGCTCGGCGTCCTCCCGGTCTACAAGCTCGTCGACACCTGCGCGGCCGAGTTCGAGTCCTACACGCCGTACTACTACTCGACCTACGAAGGCGAGGACGAAGTCCAGCTCGACACGTCGCGCGAGACGATCATCGTGCTCGGCGGCGGTCCGAATCGGATCGGTCAGGGCATCGAGTTCGACTACTGCTGTGTCCACGCGGCGATGGCGCTGCGCGACCTCGGCATGACGTCGGTCATGGTCAACAGCAACCCGGAGACCGTGTCGACCGACTTCGACACCTCCGACATGCTGTTCTTCGAGCCGCTGACGCACGAAGACGTCATGAACATCGTCGATCGGCTGCAGCCGAAGGGCGTCATCGTGCAGTTCGGCGGCCAGACGCCGCTGAACCTCGCGCGCGGGCTCCGCGACGCCGGTGCACCGCTGATCGGAACCAGCGTCGACTCGATCGACCGCGCCGAGGACCGCGAGCTGTTCGCCGCGATGCTGCGCAAGCTCGACCTGCGCCAACCGGCGAACGGCATGGCGCGCTCGCTCGACGAAGCGCTCGCCGTCGCGACGCGACTCGGCTACCCGATCGTCATGCGGCCGAGCTTCGTGCTCGGTGGCCGCGCGATGGAGATCCTCTACGACGATCGCAGCGTCGAGCGCTACATGCGTCAGTACGCCGACGCCGCGAAGGAGCGGCCGTTCCTCGTCGACAAGTACGTCGAGGGCGCGATCGAGGTCGACGTCGACGCGATCGCCGACGGCAAATCGGTGACGGTCGGCGGGATCATGGAGCACATCGAGGAGGCCGGGATCCACTCCGGCGACTCGAGCTGCAGCCTGCCGCCGTACACGCTGAGCGACGATCTGATCGCCGAGATCGCCGACGCGACGATCCGGATGGCGAAGGAACTCGGCGTCGTCGGACTGATGAACGTGCAGTACGCCGTGCGCGGGTCGACGATCTTCGTCCTCGAGGCGAACCCGCGCGCGTCGCGCACGGTCCCGTTCGTCGCGAAGGCGATCGGCAAGCCGCTCGCCGGCTATGCCGCGCGCGTGATGGTCGGCCACACGCTCGCCGATCTCGGCTTCACGAAGACGCTGACGCCCGAATACTTCAGCGTGAAGGCGCCGGTGTTCCCGTTCGCGAAGTTCACCGGCGTCGACACGGTTCTCGGTCCCGAGATGAAGTCGACCGGCGAGGTCATGGGGATCGACCCGAACTTCGGTGCCGCGTTCGCGAAGGCGCAGTTCGGCGCCGGCAACGACTTGCCGACCGACGGCAAGGTGTTCGTTTCGGTGCGCGACGAGGACAAGCGGACGATGGTCTCGCTCGCGTCGCGCCTGCATGCGCTCGGCTTCCGTCTCGTCGCGACGAGCGGCACGGCCCGCGCCCTGCAGAACGCCGGGATCCCGGTCGAGAAGGTCTTCAAGATCCACGAGGGTCGTCCGCACGTCCTCGACCTGATCAAGAACCGCGAGGTGCGACTGATCGTCAACACACCGTCCGGCAGAGCCGAGCGCAGCGACGACCGCCTGATCCGCTCGACGGCCGTCACGCTGAAGCTGCCGTGCATCACGACGCTCGCCGCCGCGTCGGCGACGATTCAGGCGATCGAATGGATCCGCACGCGCCCGCTCGAAGTGCGCCCGCTGCAGGAGTACCACCGCGGCATGGCCGACGTCGGCCCCGCGCGCTGAGACTGCGAGCGAGACTGGCGCCGGCCGACCACCTATCCTGCGGCGCATGAGACCGGCTCCGCTGCACAACTCGACCTTTGCCCAGATCGTCCGCGGCCTCTGCCTGCGCGATCACGAGCCCCCGACGCCCGCCGTCCGCGCGGCATTCCCGAGTTCGCCGGTCTGGCAGGCGCTGGCCCGCACCGGGACGGCACCGTGGCTCGACACCGGCGACGTCGACGCCGCGCGCGCGCTGTGGACCCGCGAGTTCGTCGCACTGACGACGAACAACACGCTGCTGAACAAGGAAGTGCAGAAGGGGATCTACGACACGCTGGTCCCCGAAGCGGCTCGGTCGATCCGCGCCGCCGACCCCGAGATCGAGAGCGACCGACTCGTCCTCGAACTCGCGTTCCTGCTGAACGCCGTGCACGGACTCAAGCTCGTCCGCACGTTCGACGCCGACGTCAGCGTCGAGTTGCACACGGCGCTCGCGAACGACGCCGAAGCCAGCTACCAGTACGGGCGCCGTTACCACGCGATCTGCCCCGACCGCTTCATCGTCAAGATCCCGCTGACCCCGGCCGGCCTGTTCGCGGCGCGGCGACTCGGCAAGGACGGCGTCCGGATCAACTTCACGCTCGGCTTCTCGGCGCGGCAGAACTACGTCATCGCGAACATCGCGGCGCCGACCTGGGTCAACGTGTTCATGGGTCGCTTGAACGCGTTCGTCGCCGACAACCGTCTCGGCGACGGCCGCAACGTCGGCGAGAAGGCGACGCTCGCGAGCCAGCGAATGCTGCGCGACTTGAAGAAGAACCCCGGGATCGACGTCCGTCAGATCGGCGCGTCGATGCGCAACGGTCAGCAGTGCGCAGACCTGATGGGACTCGACGTGTTCACGATGCCGACGGCCGCTGCGAAGGAGTTCCTCGCCAGCAACCCGGCGCCGGAGGCGTTCCGCGACAAGACGAGCGTCGACCCCGACGTGACGTTCGCAGCCGGTGTCGACGCGAAGCGGCAACGTCTCGGCGTCTTTTGGGAGGTCGACGCGAAGTTGAAGGAGGCGATGTGCGCCATCGCCGGTGCGAAGCCGGAGACGATGACCGGCCACGAACTTCTCGGTGCGCTCGACCGGCACGGCTGCGGTGACCTGTTCCCGCAACTGACGCCCGATCAACGCAAACGAATCGCGAAGGAAGGCAAGATCCCGGTGCACGCGTCGTGGAGCGATCTCGTCGAAGCCGGCAAGGCGTCGTGGGACGGCCTGCTGACCGAGGCGGCGCTGGCGAGCTTCTCGCAGGATCAAGCCGCTCTCGACGAGCGCATTCGCGGGCTGCTGTGAACGCCGAACGCGCCGCGGACGCGCCGCGCATCGGCCGCTGGTACGCGGCGCTGATCCTGTTCGTCGCCGCGTTCCAGGCGTGGTCACTGCACAAGACCGTCGCGCCGATCCTCGACGGCGAACCGGCGCAGGCGACGTTCCGGATCGAAGCCGCGGCGCCGAACGGCGATCCGGCGTCGAGAGTCGAGATCTGGATCAGCAAGATCTGGCTCGACGGCCGGATCTTCGATCCGCGCCGGCACGGCAACGATCGGCCAGGCTACTCGACGGCGCAGGCGTGGGACGACTACAGCCTGCACTTCCTCGGGCCCGCAGCCGAGTTCGGGATCGACCTCGTCGGCCAGAGCCTCGTGCTCGAAGTGCTCGGACGACGCACCGACGCGAACGCCGTTCTGCCGCGCCTCGTCGCGACTCGCGACGGCGCGGAACCGGTCCACGTCGACATCGCCGCTACGGCGGGAGCGACGCCGGTCCGCCTCTACACGTACCCCCCACCGACTCGGCATCGCGTCGACGTTCCGCTGCGGTCCCGCGTCGACTGGTTCCTGCCGGCCGCGTTCGGCGGCTTGCTGCTGATCGGCTTCGCGCTGCGCCCGTGGCGCTCGCACGGGCGCGGCTACCTGCTCGTTCATCTGCTGCTGATGCACGGCATGGTCTGGTGGACGCTGCCCGGCGACTACCACGGCGACTCGTTCGGGTACGTGACCGACGCACGGAACGGCCTCAACGGCTTCGCGCCGTCGTACTTCCCGCAGGGACTGCCGCTCGTGATCTGGCTGCTCGATCTGCTGCCCGGACCACTGACTCTGGGAACGAAGATCACGCTCGCCAATCACGTCATGGTCGTCACGGCGCTGCTGTGGCTGCACCGGATCCTGCTCGGCGTCATGCCGCCGTTCATCGCGTTGGCAGCTGCCGTCGCCGCCGGTTCGACCGCGACGACGCTGCTCTATCCGCAGTCGGTCGGCACCGAGAGTCTCGCGATGTTCGGCATCCTCGGGTGCCTGTACTTCTCGCTGCGCGCTCGCGACACCGGCGGCCTCGGGGTCGCGATCGCGGCGGGTGTGCTCGGCGGTCTCGCGACGCTCGCACGCGTGTCGCCGCTCGCCGTCGTCGGACCGATGCTGCTGCTGCCACTGACGGCCGGACTGCGCGTCGGACTTCGACCGACGCTGATCGGTCTCGGCGCGCTCGCGCTGTCGATCGCCCCGTTCCTCGTCGTCTACAAGGTCAAGCACGACGTCGTCGGGCTGTCGGACTCGGGGCCGGGCCACATGTTCAACCGCGTGGTCTACGGACAGGGACTGCTCGACCGCGACGGCGCGGCGACGCAGGAACTGTTGGCGCGCCTCGCATCCGTCGGCGCCGACCCGCGCGGGCAGGAACACATGGTCACGCGCGAGATCCTGTGCCGGACCGGGCTCGGGCACCGCGAGGCGCTGGCGTTGCAGGGTCGCGTCGCGATGGAGGCGATCCAGCGGCATCCGGCCGAGTTCCTCCGCGGCACGTTGAGCAACTTCGTCGAATCGGTGTTCCTCGCCCCGGCCCCGTCGCTGCGCCCGCTGCCGGCCAAGCACGCCCCCGCGGACAGCATCCCGACGCCACCCGGCGCGACGAGTGCCGGCGCGATCACGTGGGTCGGAAAGCTCGGCAAGCTCGAAGCGACGCTCTGGCCCGTCATCGCGTCGCTGTCGGTGCTCGGCGCCGCGATCGCGCTGCTGCGCCGCCGCCGCGCGGCGCTGGTCATGCTGGCGTTCGCCGGCTTCGGCCTGATCTTCGCCGCCGTCCTCGGCGAGAACGTCTACCCGCGCTACGGCGCGACGTCGGCGCCGATGCTGATCGCGCTCGCCGTGTTCGCGTTCCTGCTGCCGCTCGTCGGCACGGCCGACGATCCACCGCCGCACACGATCGATCTCGACCCCGAACCGGATCGCGATCGGGATCGGGATCGCGAACCCGAAGCCGAGATCCTGCGGCTGTAGCCGAAGCCGACTTCGGTCACGTTCGCATCTCCCATCGCGGCACTACCGGCCCATCGCGGCCCGCGATCGGGCCGCAGCCCAAGGTCTTCGCGCTACGCGCGAAGACCGACATCGCGGGCCGCGATGGGACAGTGCTTG
>JAEYTU010000335.1 GCA_023433825.1 Planctomycetota bacterium | reverse complement strand
CTACGAAGCCGCACCGATGAGAACACTGACACGCATCGTCCTCCTGGCCTTTCTTTGTGCGAGCGCGTGGGCGCAGTCCACGGCAGACCTGAAGAAGGAACTCGCAAAGATGGAAGCGGCGGCGAAGGACGCGACCGCGCTCGTGCAAGCCGCCGAATGGGCGAGGACCAAGCATCTTTCCGCCGACGCGACGCGACTGCTGAACAAGGCATTGAAGATGGACCCGAACCACGAGGGTGCGAACCTCGCGCTCGGCTTCGTCAAGGTCGACGGGAAGTGGTTGACGAAGGCGAAGGCCGCAGAAGTTCGCGCGAAGACGCTCGAAGCCGAGTACGCCGCGAAGGGGTTGGTCAAGGTCGACGGGATCTGGGTCGAACGCGGCGACGCGGACGATGCGAAGAAAGGCATCTTTCGCCACGAGGGCGAGGTCGTCTCGAAGACCGAGAAGCGCGCGTTGATGGCCGGCATGGTCCGGCACCCACGCACCGGAATGTTCATCGCGAAGGAAGACGAGGAGCGCGCGCAGACGCTGTTCCCGATCCAAGAAGACGATCGCGTCAACTGGGTCGACGAGGAACGCGCGAACCAGTTCCACGCCGCGAAGAACCGGCCGTGGATCGTTCGCACGGCGTCGAGCCTCGTGATCTCGAACCTGCCGATCAAGACGATCGAGACCGACCTGAAGATCACGATCGACTCGACGTACGACCTCGTCCGCACGCTGTTCGGCGCGAAGGATCCGAGCGCCGCTCATCGACCGCTGATCCTCGTCGCGCCGGACGACGAGATGTTCAAGCAGATCGGCGACGGCATCGGCGGTGCGGGATCGGCGTACGGCGCATTCCTCGCCGAAGCGCCGATCATGGTGCGCGGTCTCGACGGCGAGCAGTTCCCCGCCGTCTGCAACTGGCACAAGGACTGGGGCCCGTACTGGCTGCGCCACGCGGTCGGACTCGCGACGGTCGATGCCTTCCGCAAGACGATCGAATGCCAGGAACTGCCGTTGTGGTTCCAGCGCGGGGTCGGCGGTTACTGCGAGCGCTTCTATCTCGACGCGATCGCGAAGCACTTCGGCGGATTGCACATCGGCAAGGGCGGGGTCAAGGATCTGACCGGCTGGTTCTCGGGCTTCGCGATCAACAGCGAGCTCGGCTCGTCGGAGCTCGACTACAACATGTTCCAGGCCGGGCTCGTGTTGGCGCTGTGCCAACGCACCGAAGACAAGGAGCTGAAGGCCGCTTGGCAGGACGTCGTCGACTGCTTCGGCAAGAAGGGCTCGAAGCCCGAGAAGGCGATCCAGAAGCTCGAGAAGGTCGTCATCAAGAAGGAAGCCGACCTCCGCGCGTTCCTGCAGAAGCTGACGGCTGGGTGACCGACCACGGCGGCACGTGACGCCGTCGTGACAGATCCGTCCCGGCCCAGTCCACAACCGGCCCTCGCCACGCACCGCCCCCGAACCAACGAAGTCAGATCAAGATGCTCGTGACCATGACCCGCGCTCGCTGCGGAGCCGCCGCCCTCGCTTTCGCCGCATGCGCCCTCGCTGCCACCGCCCCTGCGCAACGGCACGATCTCAAACGCGTTCTCCCCGCAGACACGATTCTCTACGCGTCGCTCCCCGATCTCGCGAGTTCGCTGTCGGAGCTCGGGCAGATGCCGATCGGTCGGATGTGGGCGGAGAAGGAGACGCAGGAGTTCTTCGCCGGGCTGATGCAGTTCGCGACGGCGCAGTTCGATCAGGGACTCGCGCAAGCGCGGGAAGCGCACGCGGGCGGGATGCTGCCGATCGATCCCGACATGATCCTGAAGCTGCGCCTGAACGGTGCGTCGTTCGCGATCACGGGCGTCGCGCTCGACGTCTCGTCGGGCGCGCCGCAGCCGGACATCGGCGTCGTCGTCCATCTCGACTTCGGTGCTTCCGCGGCGAGTTGGAAGTCGCTGCTGGAGTTCGGCGTGACGCAGCTCGGCGAACAGTCGGGCGGACGGTTGTCCCCGGTTCGCACGGTCAAGGACGGGAAGACGCTGTGGACGATCGCGCTGCCGCCGCCGGCACCGGCGGCGATGTCGGTGAACATCGCGTTCGTCGGCGAGTCGATGCTGTTCGCGACGCGGAAGCCCGAGTTCGACGCGATGCTCGCTTCGTGGGACAGCCCGACGGAAGTGTCGCTCGCGACGGCGCCGATCTTCCAGCAGACCTCCGCGCACCTCGATCGTGACGGCGTCGAAGCGGAGTTCTTCGTTCAGCCGCAGCCGTTGATCGACGCGATGATGGAAGGCGCGCGATTCGCCGCCGAAGCGGATCCGGCCGTCGACGTCGCCGGTGTCGAACGCGTGATCCAGGCGCTCGGACTGCGATCGATTCGCGCCGTCGGCACGACGTGGCGCTACGACGGTGCGCGTTGCGTGACGAAGTCGTTCACGCTCGTGCCGCCGGAGCAACGCAAGGGCCTGTTGGCGATCGAGCCGCCGCTGCTCGACTCGGGTTTCCTGAAGGCGATCTCCGACGACGCGTCGTCGTTCAGCGCGTTCACGTTCGACCTCGCCGGGATCTACGACGGCGTCGTCGCGGCCGTGCGCGCCTACGACCCGCAGCTCGCCGAACAAGCACTCGCGCAGTTCGACGAGATGCAGAAGGGACTCGGCATCGACCTGCGCAAGGACCTGATCGCT
Source organism: Planctomycetota bacterium (assembly GCA_023433825.1). GTDB lineage: Bacteria > Planctomycetota > UBA1135 > UBA1135 > UBA2386 > JAEYTU01. The sequence goes on along the minus strand of JAEYTU010000335.1, from coordinate 2,749 downwards.
TCGATGGGCAACCAGTTCGTCTACTGGTCGAAGCCGATGTCGTCCGTCGGTCTGCCGCCGATGTTCGCGCTGCTGAAGGTCAACGACGAGAAGGCGTTCCTGAAGGTACTTCGCGCGCTGACCGATCTGACCGGCGGCGCGGTCTCGATCGTCGACGTCAAGCGCAGCGGCGTCGAGATGCACCATCTGAAGATCGACGTCGGGTCGTCGATGCCGATCGACATCGCCGGGTCGGTCACGCCGTTCTTCACGTTCCGTGGCGGTCACTTGGTCGCCGCGCTGTCGACGCAAGACCTGCTGCGGACGGCCACGCGTGTCCAACCGCTCGATCCGCAAGCTGCGCCGAAGGAGGTGCCGGACGTTCGCCAGCATCCCGAATTCGCGCCGCTGTTGTCGAAGATCGGGGATCGCAAGCTCTACTCGCTGAGCTTCACGGATTGGAAGGCGACGTTCGAAGGCTGGTACCAGCTGACGTCGTTGCTCGGCATCGTGCCGATCCCGCCGGAGATCCCGATCGACATCTCGCTGTTGCCCGACGTCAGCTCGTTGACGCAGCACCTGAACGGCTCCGCGACTTGGAGCACGGTCGAGAAGGACGGCTATCTGTCGACGTCGATCAGTCCGTTCGGCCCCGAGATCTACGTCGGCATGATCGGCCTCGGCGTCGTCGGCGCCGGCGTGACGGGGTGGGTGATGGACGCCCCGGTCGGCGGAACGCGGTCCGCGCCACGTCGCGGACGCTGACGCCATGCGCCTGCGCGCGGCGCGGGTGTCGTGGATCGTCGCGATCTGCGCGGCGTGCGCGTGCGCGCCAGCGCAGAGCGGCCTCGCTGCGCTGCAACGCCGCGAAGCCGAGACCTTCGAACGCGGCGTCGTCGCGCTGCAGCAGGCGGTCGGCGACGCGGCTCGCGACACGCTCGCGCTCGTCGTCGCGTCGCACCCGGACGATCGATGGGTGATGCCCGCGGCTTGGTTCCGCTTCAAACTCAACTGGCGTGTGACGGCGCTCGTGCTGACGCGCGGGGAAGGCGGTCAGAACAGTTCGGGTCCCGAGACCGGCGACGATCTCGGCGCGATCCGCACGCTCGAAACCGAGATCAGCGCCCGGCGGCTCGACACGCGTGTCGTGCACTTGAACCGTCCTGACACCGGATTCTGCAAGACCGGCACCGAAGCCCTCGACGCGTGGGGCGTGCGCGGCACCGTCGGCGACATGGCGCGGTTGCTGCGCCGGATCCGTCCGGACGTCGTCGTCACGACGCACCATCCGCAAGAGACGCACGGCCACGATCTCGCGCTGCTGCAGTTGCTTCCCGAAGCGATCGAGCTGGCGGCGAACGAAGCCTTCGTCACGCCGGGCTTCGAACCGCTGCCGCGACCCCGGTCGTTCCGCGGCGCGGGTGTCGACGAAGTCGCGCACGAAGTGCTCGACATGGACGAAGTCGACGCGCTGCGCGGCGACACGTATCGCCGCCTCGCCTACGCCGCGCTCGGCGAGCACCGCAGCCAGCTGCCGCTGCAGCCGATCGACGAGCTCTTTGCGCACACGCTCGAGCTGGTCCCGATCTTCGCCGCAGCGACGAACCACGACGGGCTTGCAGGACGCCTCGTCGAATCGCTGCCGTCCCTGCGCGACGTCGCAGCGAACGATGCCGACTTCCGCGCGCTCGTCGACGAGCTCGAAACTGGGCTGGCGCCGTTGCTCGGCCGTCGCCCGCTCCTGCTGCAGAAGGCACTCGACCTCCGCGCTCGCCTCGCCGCTATCGCTCCGAAGCTGCGCGGCGACAGCGCGATTCGAGTGGCACGGCGGCTCGAAGCACTCGAGCGCGTCGTGTTCCACGGTTCCGGTCTGCGGCTCGGCCTCGAGCCGGTCGACGACGGCATCGCGATTCCCGGCGAGACCCTTCGCCTTCGAATGACGGCGCGGAACGGGCCCTACGTCGACTTCGACGACGTTCGCCTCGAAGCGCGGGCCGGCGGCACGCTCGACTGGCCGACGGGCAACGGTTCCGCCGCGCTGGAACGCCGGAAGACGATCGATCAGGTGACCGAGCTGCGGGTCGGTGCGGACGTTCCCGATCGGACTCGGTGGGTGGAGCAGATGTTTCGCCAGGACCAGTGGCAGCCGCCGATCCAACTCGTCGCCGTGCTCCGACTGGGCGGCCAGGAGATCGAACGGCCACTGCCGTTGCCGGTCGAGGTCTTGTCCGCCGTCGAACTTCGCTCGACGCCACGTTCGTTGTTGTTGCCGCGAGGCAGCGACGAGGTGCGCTTCACGGTCTCGATCCGACGGAACAGCCGGAGTCCGGTGCAATCCGTCCTCGAAGTGTTGGCACCGCCGGGCTTCGTCGTGCACGGCGCACCGCGACAGGTCGCGATGGACCACGAGACGTCGCAGATCGTCGAACTCTCGGTGCGCGTCCCGGTCGGTCAGAAGGCGGGTGTCTCGTCGATCCAAGTGCGTTGCGCCGGGCAACGACTGACGCTGCCGCTGCACAAGGTCGACGTCGAAGTCGCACGCGGTTTGCGCGTCGGACTCGTGAAGGGCGTCGACGACAGCGCGGAGTCGACGTTGCGCGGACTCGGCGTGCACCTCGTCGTGCTCGGCGACGACGACCTCGCGATCCGACCGCTCGACGACCTCGACACGATCGTCTGCGACATTCGTTCGCTGCTGCGACAAGCCGCTCGCGAGGCGTTCCCGCGCTTCCTCCGCTTCGTCGAAAGCGGCGGTCGACTCGTCGTGCTC
>JAEYTU010000317.1 GCA_023433825.1 Planctomycetota bacterium | reverse complement strand
ACACTTCGCGGTATAAAGTTAAACAAAGGTCCCAGGCACTTTCGTTTCAGTTTCGACGTCAGGTCCGCGGGTCGCGCGCGATCACTTCACCAAGTTCTGCAACTGCTGCAGAACCGGCCCGATCGCGGCCTTGACCTGCTCGTTGTTCATCAGCGCCTGCACGCGCGTCGACACGGCGCTCATCAACTGGTCCTTGTTCGCGGCGAACTTCGCCGACACGGCCTCCATCAGCTTGCCGGTGTTGGCGAGTTCACCGAGCGAGGCCTTCAAGTCGCTGATCAGCGTCTCCAGCTTCGCCTTTGCCGCCGTCGCGGTCGGGCCGTCTTTGATGCCGGCGAGCGTCGTTTGCAATCCGCCGAGCGCCGTCGAGACCTTCGACACCGCTTCTGCTTGCTTCGCGACCTGCGCCGGCGCGCCGAGGCCACTCGCGGCACCCGCCGGATTCTCGGTCCCACCCGTGCCGGTCGGGTTCGGCGTCGGGTTCTCCGACTTCGTGCAGGCGGTCAGGACGGCGAGAACGGCGGCAACGCACAGCGTCTGGATCTTCATGGCGCGGGACGATAGCGCCGCGAACGTCAATCCAGGTGCGCGCGGTCGGAATCGCCCATCGCGACGTCCCGATCGAAGTACTCGCGCCACCTGCGATCGACCGTGCGCGCCGTGTCCGGGTCGGTGAACAGCTCCTTCGGGTACGTCGGCTTGAAGCGCGCGTCGACGACGATCGGCGCCGTGTACGACACGTGATGCCGAACGACGCGACTGCCGCGCGCGTGAATGTCGGCCGCCGGTTCGAACCGCGTGAACGTCGTCCACAGGAAGTTCATCGGCGTGCGCGCCGTGCGCTCCGCGTCGTCGACCAGCACGACGAGCGGCCACGCGTCGAGATCCTTGCACGCAGCCAGTCGCGCCGCCGCCGTCGGCTCCGCGACGTAGTCAGGCCCGTCGACGACCAGGCACCCAGCCGTGAACGGCACGGCACTGCGAAACCCGGCCGGCAGCGCACCCCGAAACTCGCGCGGCAGCGCACGCACCGGATCACCGAGTCCGAGCCAGACCCCCTTGCTGCCCTCGTTCACGGTCGGGCCGGTGTAGTCGAGCGTGTCCATCGACAGGTTGCCGAACACGTAGAGATCGGTCTCGACGTTCGTCCGCTCGAGCACGTGCGACAACGTCGCCCGAAAGTCGCGCAGGTCGACGCGGCGATCGGTCAGCAGCAGGAACTTCGTCAGCGCGAGCTGCCCCTCGCCGAGGATGCGGAACGCGCTCGTCATCGCCTCGCGCCGATACCGCTCGGCGACGATCGCGGCGGCGAGCGAGTGGTAGCCGGTCTCGCCATACGACCACAGGTCGTGCACGGCCGGCATGACGACACGGACCATCGGCAGCAGCAACTCCTGCAGGTAGTCGCCGATGAAGAAGTCCTCCTGACGCGGCTTGCCGACGACGGTCGCGGCCAGCATCGGTTCGGCGCGTCGCAGCAGCGCCCGAACGCGCACCAACGGGTAGTCGTGCCGCAGCGAGTAGTAGCCGTAGTGATCGCCGAACGGACCCTCGGGATGGCGTTCGCCCGGGTGCACCTCGCCGACGACGACGACCTCGGCGTCGGCCATGACCGGCAGCGGCCCCGCGGGATTGCGCGCGAAGCGCAGTCGCTGGCCGAGCAGCAACGACGTCAGCAGGAACTCCGGAACGTTCTCGGGGAGCGGCGCGATCGCGGCGAGGATCGCCGCGGGCGGCCCGCCGATGTGGACGTTGACCGGCATCGGTCGCTGCAACCGCTCGTACTCGGCGAGGTGAAACCCACCGCCCTTGCCGATCTGCACGTGCAACCCGACGCGGTCGTCGCTGTGGCGCTGCACGCGATACATGCCGAGGTTCGGGCCGAGACCGCCGGGGTGCTCGGTGTGTACGAGCGGCAACGTGACGAACGCGCCGCCGTCCTCGGGCCACGTGCGCAGCAACGGGAGACGTGACAGCTGCGGCGGCGTGTCGACGACCGTCGTGACCGGGCCGCGGCGCGCCGTCCGTCGGCCGACCTTCAGCAGTGCACCGAGCAGATCGCGCTGCGCCCACAGCTTGCCGAGCGACGGCGGCAGCAGCGTGTGCGGTGCGTCGGCGATCCGTTCGATCAACGCGCGCGGGCGCGGACCGAACGCGAGGTCGACGCGGCGCTTCGTGCCGAACAGGTTCGTCACGAGCGGGAACGCAGCGCCCTTCAGGTTGCGGAACAGCAGCGCCGGCCCGCCGGCGGCGATCACGCGGCGGTGGATCTCGGCGGCTTCGAGGTCGGGATCGACCTCGGCGTCGATCGTCACGATCTCGCCCTCGCGGCGCAGCAGGTCGACGAACGCGCGAAGGTCGGTCAGCGGGTGGTTGCGAGGCAGCGGCATCGGTTCAGGGACGTTCGGTTGGGTTGCAGAACGCGAGCAGGACGGCGGCGACGCGACGATCGGCGCCGGGCTCGCCGAGTGCCGCGCGCACCGCGACGAGTTCGCGGTGCAGCGCCGCGCGCGACTCGGGATCGCGCAGCAGGCGCCGCACGGCGGCCTCGACGCGCGCCCACTCGGAGTCGACGCGGACGCCGATCTCGGGCACGACGACGCGCCCCGAGACGAGATTCGCGGCCGCGAAGAACGGGACGGTCAGGAAGTGCCGCGCCATCCACCGGACCAGCCACGACTGAATGCTGTAGGCGACGACGTTCGGGACGAGCCGCAGCGCGACCTCCAGCGAGCCGGTGCCGGACTTGACGAGCACGACGTCGGCGGCGTCGAGCTGGTTGCTGAGCGGTCCGATCTGCAACGTCGCGAATCCGGCGTCGGCGTCGGCGAGGATCCGTTCGATCCGTTCGCGATGCCGACTCTCGGTCTGCGCGACGGCGATCCGCAGCGACGGGTCTTCGGCGCGCATCGCGCGCGCGATCCGCAGGAACGGCGGCAAGTGCGTCGCGATCTCGCCGCCGCGACTGCCGGGCATCAGCAGCAGCGTCGCCGGCCGGTCGGGGCCACCGATCGTCGCGTCGCGCAGTGGGGGCGGCTGCGCGCCGCGCGGCTCGAGCAGTGGATGCCCGACGTAGGCAGCGAGCACACCGCCGGCCTGCAGCAGCGGGACTTCGAACGGGAACAACGTCAGCGTCAGGTCGACACAGCGCGCGTAACGCTTCATCCGCCACGGCGCCCACGCCCAGTGCTGCGGCGCGACGTAGTGGACGACCGGGATCCCGCGGCGGCGCGCGTAGCGCCCCATGACCATGTGCAGGCCGGGATAGTCGACGAGGACGATCAGGTCCGGCGGGTCGGTGCGCAGCAGACGGGCGAACGTCGCGAACGCGCGCAGGATGCGCGGCAGCGCGACGACGACGGCGCCGAAGCCGATCACGGCGTGCTCGGCGAGCGGAAACGCGAGCGAACCGTGGCGCGCGACGACAGGGCCGCCGAAGCCGGTGATGCGCGCGCGCAGTCCGGCGTCGCGCGCAGCCGTCAGGAAGCCGTCGGCGTGGCGTTCGCCCGATGCCTCGCCGCACGAGACGAAGAGGTGTGGTTCGCGCGTCGGCGCGTCGGCCGGCGGCGCGTGGCGATGCCGCCGCAGGAACGTGCCGATCGGGTCCGCGCTCGGGTCGGGCGTTCGGCGCAGCGCCGCCAGGGCGCCGGCGCGATGGTGCCCGCGCCGCAGGAGGTAGCCGATCGCGTGCAGCGGGACGGCGGCGACGCGCAGCACTTCGCGAAGCAGCACGAACGTCACGACGACGGCGACCGGCAGGCGATCCGTCCACGGTCGCGGTCTGCGGGGGACGTTCACAGGTCGGTCGTGCGCATCCAGCGATCGGCGATCGCGTAGCAGATCGCAGCACCGAGCAGCGGCCAGATCGTCCAGTCGACGAGCATCTGCGACCACCGGACGTTGCCGGCCATGATCGGTCCGTAGACGTCGAAGTCCGACAGGCGGAACAGCGAGCCCTTCCGCAGGACTTGGATGAAGAAGACGCAGACCTGCAGGATCGTGAACCCGCCGACGACGAACGCGACGTGGACTTGGCTGCGCAGCCGCACGCTCCACATCGTCGTGAACGCGAGAAAGAACAGCACGAACGCCGAGCTGTGGACGCAGCACATCGTCACGGCTTCGAAGCGCAGATGTTCGTCGACGTTCGGCACGCGGCTCAGCGGCAACGCCGACCACGACGTCAGGAAGATCGGGATCACGATCGCGAGCGCCGTCGGCCAGAACTTGCTCCACAGGATTCGCGAGCGCGAGACCGGCCGCGACAGCAGGTACTCGAACGTCATGTTCTCGCGTTCACGAGCGATCAGGCCGGTGCCGAGCAGCACGGCTCCGGCGATGCCGACGACGTTGACGCCCTTGAAGAACAACTGCACGGCCATGTAGGCGCTGTAGGCGGCGCTGATGTCGCCGTCCCTCTCGGTCGAGGCCATCGCCTCGAACGCGCGCTTCATGAAGTCGCCGGGGATCAATCGTGCGAGGACGCGCGTCTCGCGCTCGATCTCCGGCCACAGCAGGATCGCCGGGACCATCAGGACCTCGAGGATCACGGCGTAGGCGATGACCATTCCGCGGATCTCGCGCCAGGTCTTCGCGACGATCACGGCGCCTCCGCCTGCAGGCTCAGCAGCGTGCGATAGAGGTCTTCGAGCGGCGCCGTGCCGACTTCGGCCGAGACGACGTCGGTCGGGGTCAGGCGTCGCAGCAGTTCGAGTGGTTCGCCGTCGACCTGCAAGCTGAACGCGCCATCGGGGTCGCGGGTCGCGTGCGTGAACTCGGGCGGCGCGGCGACGCCGTCGCGCAGGCGAACGCGCATCCGCCGCCGCAGCCGCGCGCGCGCGTCGGCGACGACGGCGTCGGGCACGCGGCGCCCGCCGAGGACGAAGACCTGACGCTGCGCGAGCGCCTCGATCTCGGTCAGGTGGTGGGAGCTGAGCAGGATCGTCTTGCCGCGTGCGTGGAGTTCGCGCAGCAGTTCGCGCAGTTGCAGGCGCGCGGTCGCGTCGAGCGCGCGGTCCGGTTCGTCGAGCAGGTACAGGTCGACGTCGGGTGCGAGCGTCGCGATCAATGCGAGCTTCTGCTTCATGCCGGCCGAGTAGGTGCGGACCTTCCGGCGCAGAGGCAGTTCGTAGACGGACTGCATCCGCTGGACCCAACGCGGATCGACGGCGCCGAAGAACGACGTCGAGAACGTCAGGAACTCGTCGCCGCGCATGTTGCCGTAGACGCTGGTCTCGCCCGGCAGGTAGCAGCAGCGTCTGCGGATCGACAGCGCGTCACGCGACGGGTCGACGCCGAGCACGCGCAGGTCGCCGGCGTCGCGGAACACGATGCCGACCAGCATCCGCAGCAGCGTCGACTTGCCGGCGCCGTTCGGGCCGACGAAGCCGAGCAGCGCGCCGGTCTCGACGGTCAGCGAGACGTCGTCGACGACCCGTCGCGGGCCGAACGACTTCGCGACGCCGGTGAGGACCACGGCGTCGGTCACGCGGCGAACTCGCGGAGGAAGTTGCGCAGCAGATCGACGCCGGCCGGCGTCAGGAACGACTCGGGGTGGAACTGGAACCCGTGGATCGGGCGCGTTCGGTGGCGCAGCGCCATGACGATGCCGTCGTCGGTCGCCGCGTCGACGACGACGTCTTGCGGCAGCGTCGAGCGGTCGACGGCGAGCGAGTGGTAGCGCGCGCACGGCAGCGGGGAGGGCATTCCCCGAAAGAGGCCGGCGCCGGCGTGATGGACGTCGGTCGCGCGGCCGTGGCACGGCGGCGTGCGGACGACATCGGCGCCGAACGCGTGCCCGATCGCCTGATGTCCGAGACAGACGCCGAGCAGCGGTCGATCGGTGCGCAGCACGGCGGCGACCGAGATTCCGGCGTGTTCGGGACGACCAGGTCCGGGCGAGAGGACGAACGCGTCGGCGCGCGAGCGCAGCAGCGCGTCCGTTCCGATGCGGTCACTGCGCACGACGTCGACGCGCGCGCCGAGCCCCTGCAGCGCCTGTGCGAGGTTCCAGACGAACGAGTCCTTGTTGTCGAGCAGGAGAACGTTGGGCGACACGAGGGCGCGAAGGGTACGGCGGAGCCGGGGGTCGGCCAAGGCGGGCCGCGTTGCAATCCCGCGCCGTGCGACGGATCCTTCGCCGCGCATGAACATCGTGATCGTCGGGCTCGGCGCGGTCGGCTCGCACCTCGCGAAGGTGCTGTCGTCCGAGGGTCATGCGGTCACGGTCGTCGACGCCGATCACCATCGGCTGCGCCGCGTGTCGGAGTTGCTCGACGTGCAGACGGTGCATGGCGACGGGTCGCGTCCGGACACGTTGGATCGCGCCGGCGTCGACGCGGCGAACCTGCTGCTCGCCGTCTCGAACGACGACAACGTCAACATGCTGACGTGCCTGTTCGGCAAGCGGATCGGCGCGAAGACGTCGGTGCTGCGCGTCAAGGACCTTCGTCCGTTCCATGGGTTCCGGACGTTCTTCCGCAAGAACTTGATGTTCGACCTCGTGCTGTCGCTCGAGGACCTCGCGGCCGAGGAGATCGTCAAGACGCTGCGGCAGAACCAGGCACTCGGGATCGAGAACTTCGCCGACGGCAAGGTGCAGTTGCGACGGTTGCGCCTCGCCGACGACAGCGTGCTGGTCGGCGTGCCGCTGCGCGAGTTGAAGCTGCCCGGCGGCGTGCTGATCGCCGCGGTCGATCGCGCGCACGAAGTCGTGATCCCCGGCGGCGACGACACGATGGCGCCGGGAGACGAGGTGTTCGTCGTCGGCGAGCCGAAGTCGATCGCCGTGTTCGAGAAGAAGAGCGGGATCAAGTCGACGGCGCTGCGCAGCGTCGTGCTGTTCGGGTCGTCGGGTGTCGCCGTGCACGTCTGCGAGTCGCTCGCGCGCAGCGGTGCGCACGTCAAGCTGATCGTCGACGACCGCGCGCGCGCCGAGGAGATCTCGGGACGGCTGAAGAACGTCGTCGTCCTGCACGGGGAAGGGACGGATCTCGGGCTGCTGCAGGAGGAGCACGTCGGCGACGCGGACGCGTTCGTCGGTGTGTCCGATGCCGACGAGGTCAACCTGATGTCGTGCCAGCTCGCGCGGAGTCTCGGCGTCCCGCGCACGGCGGCCCTCGTGCAGAAGCCGGACTACGTCTCGATCTACGAGCAACTCGGCGTCGACGTCGCCGTGTCGCCGCGGCTGTTGTGCGCGAACCGGATCCTGTCGTTCGTTCGCAGCGGGAGCGTCAGCACGATCGCGACGATCGAGGAAGGCAAGGCCGAGGTGTTCGAGTTGGAGATCCGCCCAGGCAGCCGATTGGTCGGCCGAACGCTCGCGCAAGCCGGATTCCCGCGCGGCTGCGTCGTCGGCGCGATCGCGCGCGAGGACGGCGACGTGCTGATCCCGCGCGGCGACACGCCGCTCGTCGCGAAGGACAACCTCGTCATCTTCGCGTTGAAGGGCGTCATCGCCGACGTCATCGAGATGGCGGGCGGGATGCTCGAACTCGACGACGAGTGAGCGGCTGCGGTCCGCTCGACGCAGGTTTGCTCAGCGCAAGACCTGGATGTCGTCGGGTCGGTAGTGCACGCGCCGCACGGGCGGATGGATGCGCGGCGTCGCGAGTGCCTCGCGGACGCGATCGCAGCCGGCGAAGACGACGAAGCGGTCGCTGTCGCCGAGGGTCACTTCGCCGCTGACGACGCCGGCGACGAGCCAGCGCTCGCCGTCGGCGACGCAGACCGGTGTGCCGGCCGGCAGCGAGCGGCCGGGCCATGCGAGCACGTCCCCTTCGAGGCGCGGGTCGGTCGCCAGTTGCACCGGTACCGCCGTGACGTTGGTCCCGTCGTGCAGCAGTGCCGTCAGCGCGTCGTTCGGTGTCGGATCGCGACCGAGCCAATGCGCGATCGGATGCCGCAGATCGATGTCGGCGCGTCGGAACACGCCGCCGAACGGGACGACGGCGCCGTCCTCGACGACCGCTTGGTCACCCAGGAAGTAGTGCACCCGGCACGGGCCTTCCTCTGCGGTGCGGCCGAGGAACAGGATCCCTTCCTCGGTTGCGACGCCGGCCTCGGCGCCGCCGACGGTCTCGATCCAGGCGACCGGTCGCGCGTGGTCGATCCCGCGCACGCCCGAGAACAGATGCGCCGAGCAACTGCTCGCGCCGAACGCGAGCAGTGCCACAGCGAGCGTGCGGGTCAGTACGCCTGCACCCACTTGATCCAGCTCTCCTCGAACTTCTCGAAGTCGACGCCCTCGAATGCGGTCGTGACGGCCTTTGCCGGATCCTTCTCCTCGAGATTCACCTTGCGATAGGTCTCGAGGATCGACGCCCACGACTTGTCCCAACCGATTGCGCGGCCGGAACCATTGCGAAGGAAGTCGATGATTGCGTAGCCCTGCGCATAGAAGTCGGCAGCCCCGGCTCCGTAGAACTTGTCTTTGTTCCACGTGATGATCTCTTTGATCGGGACCCACTTCTTCTCGCGGACGATCTGTTTGATGTCCATTCGCCGCATCCGCGACGTCTCGTACGAGAACGTGCGCCCGGACCACGTATGCGAACCGAACCAATCACCGGTTCCTTCGTCGAACCACCGATGCAGTTCCTTCCCGAGCGGGAAGTCGAAGTAGCGATCGCTGTACTGGTGCCATCCCTCGTGGAACGCGACCGCCGTCGTGAAGCCCTTCCCCGCGAACGCCTCGCCGCCGGTGAAGAACACCAGCTCCTTGGTCATCGGGCTGTACCAGCCGACCGCACCCGAAGGACTGTCGCCGTACTGCCGGAACTCGTCATAGTCCTGACAGATCCGCAGCACTGAGTAGATGTCCTCCATCTTGTCGTGCGGCGGGTAGTACTCCTCGTACATCTTGTACATCTCCTCCATCTGCGAGGAGATCTGCTTCGCCTTCCGCAATGCGTCATTGCGCTCGGAGGAGATCTTCGCCTTCTTCGGCGGCCACGAATACAGCACGATGTAGTGCGGCGTCGTGAAGTAGTCCCAGTGCGCGAGATTGACGACGTTGGCCTTCGCCTTCTCGAGTTCGGCCTTTCGCTCCGGAGTGTCGGCGAACTTGTCCTTCGCCGAGTCCTCGCCGACGTCGACGAGATCCTTCTCCTTCAACGGCTCGAGGCTCTCGCACATCCGACGCATCCACGTCATGTGCTTCTGATCCGGTTTGACGCCCTTCTTGACCGGCACGGCCGCAATCAGCGCGACCTCCATGTCGGGCAGGTCGTACACGGCGGCGCACGAGTACCAGAGCTGCTCGATCCGCTCGTACCCGTTCGACATCGGATTGGTGTCGGTGTACTCCCACCACGTCCCCTCCGGTCGCTTCGACGTCGCCTTCAGCGTCTTGCCCTTGACGACGAACTTGCGGCTCATCGCGCCCTTGTCGTGTTCGGCGACCCATTGCGCGAAGTTCTGCGAGGTCCGGCGGCTCTTGCCCATCTCTTCGCGCATGCGCGCTTCGACGTCTTCCTTCGACGGGGGGCCTTCCTTGTCGCCGTCCCCCTTCTCACCGCCGCCCGTGATCGGCGCGCTCGCATCCGTGCCGTCCTTGCCGAGCGGAGCCTTCGGGAACGCGTAGACGGTCAGGTACCAAGCGAACGCACCATGTCGCCCGTGGATGTAGTCGCCGGCGCCGCTCGGCTCGAAGCGGGCCTTCAAGTGCGCGTCGGTCTCCCCGATCTTCAGCGGCAACCGCGACAGCTTCGCGAAGACCTGGTACTTGACGCCGATGTCGTCGTTCTGCTCTTGGCGGTACTCCTGCGCGGGCACTGCGACGGCGAGCGTCGCAACGGCAAGCGTCGCGACGGCGAGCGAGCGGATGGCGGCGTAGGGGGAGAACGTCTTCATGAATCACCTTCCGAGAAAAGCGGCGCAAAGCACCCGAGGCAGGGGCGCGACGATAGGGGCGGACCGTGGCCGCGGAAAGCCGCGCGTCTGTCACGGTTCCGCACCGTGCAGCGCGGTTTCGACGCGGATCAGCTCGAAGGCTTCCCCGACTTGCCGCTCTTTGCGGAAGACTTCGTCGCGCTCGCCGGTGCCGGCGTGCTGGCGGACGAACTCGACGTCGCGCTCGGCGCGCTCGCAGGTGTCGATGCCGACCCGCTGTCGGCGGCAGCGGGTGTGGGCGCGGCCGCATCCTTCGCGCCGGTCCCACCCCGCTCGGCCTTCTGCGCCGCTTGGTACGAGTCGCTGCGATAGTCGGTGATGTAGAAGCCGCTGCCCTTGAACAGGAACCCGGCGCCCGCACCGATCAGCCGCTCCAGCTTCGACTTGCCGCAAGACGGGCACTTCCGCAGCACCTTCGACGTCATCGACTGGAAGTGCTCGAAGCGATGACCGCAGGCCGCGCACTGATAGTCGTAGGTCGGCATCGATCAGCCTCCGCTGCCCGCGTCGCGCGCGCCGCCGCTCTGCGACGTCGGCTCACCGGCGACCAGCACCTTGCTCGGGCGAACGATCTTGTCGCCGAGTTGATAGCCGCGCTGCAGGACCTCGGTGACCGTGCCGGCCGGCTGGCCGCTGGTCGGGTCGATTCCCATCGCCTCGTGACGCGCTGGGTCGAACGTCGTCCCGGCGGCCTCGATCTCGGCCAGCCCGTGCCGTTCCAACACGCCCTCGAGCAGTGACCGCACCATCCGCAGGCCCTCGACCAATGCGTGCGCCTCGGACTTCCCTTCGCCGCTCTCGTGCTTCTCGTGCGCCGCGAGCGCGAGATGGAAGTTGTCAAGCACCGGCAGCAGTTCGCCGGACACCGACTCGATCGCGCGTCGGCGCGAGTCCGCCATCTCCGCCGCGTGGCGACGGCGAATGTTCTGCAGGTCGGCCATCGTCCGCGTCAGTTGGTCCTTCAGCAGGTCGCGCTCGGCGCGCACCGCCGCCAACTCGCTCTGGCCTGCCGCCGGGTCGGACGCCGAGCCTTGCTCGTGCGCCGCGCCGGTGTCCGCCTCCGGGTCGTCCGGTGTCGATTCGTGTTCGCCTTTCTTCTTCATCGGTGTCGTCCCTCGCCTGCGCGTTCGGTCATTGGAAGATGTCGCGAACCTTCTCGAAGATGCCCTTCTTCTTGCCGCTCTTCTTGGCCTTCTTCTGGTCGGCCTCGTCGAACTGTTTGAGCCATTCCTCCTGCTCGGACGTCAGCTTCGTCGGCACCTCGATCTTGACGACGACGATCAGGCTGCCTTTGCCATAGCCGTCGGAGCGCGGCAGGCCGTGGCCCTTCACGCGCAGTTGTTCGTCGGGCTGGGTGCCAGCCGGGATCTTCAGGCTGACCGTCTCGCCGGTGATCGTCTGGATGTCGATCGTGTCGCCGAGCACGGCTTGGCGGAATCGGATGCGCGTCTGCGCGACGAGGTCGTCGCCGACGCGCGTGAACACGTCGTGCGGCTTGACGTGGATCACGACGACGAGATCGCCGGGCGGACCGCCGCCTTCGCCGGCTTCGCCCTGACCGGGAACGCGCTCGACGTGCCCTTCCTCGATGCCGGCCGGAACGCGCAGGTTGACCGGCATCTTGCGCTGCACGACGCCGCGTCCGCGGCACCGCGTGCACGGGTCCTCGATCGTCGTTCCCTGGCCGCCGCAGGTCGGGCAGTGCTGCCGGATCTGCAGGAAGCCTTGGCTCATGACGACCTGACCGTGTCCGCCGCAGGTCTTGCACGAGACCGGCGATGTCCCCGGCTTCGCGCCGCTGCCACTGCAGTTGTCGCAACGTTCGGGGCGCGCGATCTCGAGCGTCTTCTGAACGCCGAGTGCGATCTCTTCGAGCGTCAGTTCGAGGTCGACACGCAGCGACGCGCCGCGCCGCGCGCGACCACGGCCACCGCGTCCGCCACCGCCGCCGAAGAACTGCTCGAAGAAGCCACCGCCGCCGAACAGGTCGCCGAACGCCGAGAACACGTCCTCGGCGCTGTGGAACCCGCCGTTCCCGTTCCCGAGGCCAGCGTGTCCGTACTGGTCGTACCGCGCGCGCTTGTCGCGGTCGGACAGCACCGCATAGGCGTCGGCCGCTTCCTTGAACCGCGTCTCGGCCGCCGCATCGCCGGGATTGCGATCCGGATGGTTCTCCAGCGCGAGCTTGCGATAGGCCTTCTTGACCTCGTCGTCGGACGCGTCGCGTCGGACGCCGAGGACTTCGTAGTAGTCGCGCTTGTCGGCCATCGTCGTCATCGTCGTCGGTCGTTCTGCGCCGCGCCGGAAGTCGATCCGGCGCCGCCGCGGGGGCCGCGAATCTCGGTCAGCTGACCGCGCCGTCGACCGCGTCGGTCTGTTCCTTCAGCGACGTCACGAGCGTGTCCGTCGTCAGGATCAGTCCGGCGATGCTCGCCGCGTTCTGCAGACCGGTCCGCACGACCTTGACCGGATCGATGATCCCGGCCTTGAACATGTCGACCCACGCACCGGTCACGGCGTTGAACCCCTCGTTCTCCTTGCGGGAGAGGGCTTCCTCGACGACGACCGAGCCGTCCTCGCCGAAGTTCTCGGCGATCTGGCGCAGCGGGGCCTGGCAGGCGCTCTCGACGATCTCGACGCCGTAGCGCCGGTCGCCCTTCGCCTTCAGCGTGGCCAGCACGCGGCTCGCGCGGAGCAGCGCCATGCCGCCACCGGGGACGATGCCCTCGGCGACTGCGGCGCGCGTCGCGTTCAACGCGTCCTCGACACGCAGCTTCGTGTGCTTCATGTCGGACTCGGTCTGCGCGCCGACGCGGAGCACGGCGACGCCACCCGTCAACTTCGCGAGCCGCTCTTGCAGCTTCTCACGGTCGTAGTCGGACGTCGTCTTCTCGATCTGCGCGCGAATGCTGTCGGCGCGCGCCGTGATGTCGGCCTTCTTGCCGCCACCGTCGACGATCGTCGTGAACTCCTTCGTGATGCGCAGCTTCTTCGCCGTGCCGAGTTGCGCGACCGTGACGCTCTCGAGCTTCAGCCCGAGGTCTTCGCTGATGCACTGACCGCCGGTCAGCACGGCGATGTCCTGCAGCATGGCCTTGCGGCGATCGCCGAAGCCCGGCGCCTTGACGGCGCAGACGTTCAGCACGCCCTTCAGGCGATTGACGACGAGCGTCGCGAGCGCTTCGGCTTCGACGTCCTCGGCGATGATCAGCAGCGGCTTGCCGGTGCGCGTGACCTGTTCGAGCAGCGGGATCAGCTCGCGGACGGAGCCGACCTTCTTCTCGTAGATCAGGATCAGCGCGTCCTCGAAGTGCGCCTCCATCGTCTTCGGATCGGTGATGAAGTACGGGCTGACGTAGCCCTTGTCGAACTGCATGCCACCGACGAAGTCGACCTCGGTTGAGTTGCCCTTGCCTTCCTCGATCGTGATGACGCCTTCCTTGCCGACCTTCTCGACGGCGTCGGCGAGCAGACGACCGATCTCGTGGTCGTTGTTGCCGGCGATCGTGCCGACCTGCTCGATCTCGTCGCGACCCTTGACCTTGCGGGCCATCTTCTGCAACTCGGCGACGACGGCTTCGACCGCGGCGTCGATGCCGGCGCGGAGGTCCATCGGATTGACGCCGGCCGTCAGGAAGCGCTGACCGTGCTTGACGATCGCCTCCGCGAGAACGGTCGCCGACGTCGTGCCGTCACCGGCGACGTCGTTCGTCTTCGACGCGACTTCGCGGACGAGCTTCGCGCCCATGTTCTCGAACGGGTCCTCGAGCTCGACCTCCTTCGCGACCGTCACGCCGTCGTTGACGACCTGCGGGCCGCCGAACGACTTCTCGATGATGACGTTCTTGCCGGCTGGGCCGAGCGTCACCTTGACTGCCTTCGCCAACTTCTCGACGCCCGCGACGATCTTCCTGCGGGCTGACTCGTCGAACATGATCTGCTTCGCCATCTGTCTTCCTCTGAGAATCTGTTCTCTGCGTGGTTGCGGGTCGGGTCGCTCGCCCGATCACTCGCTGACGCGTCCGAGCAGTTCGCTCTCGCGCATGATCTTGTAGTCCTGGCCGTCGATCTTGACGTCGCTGCCGGCGTAGCGACCGAACAGCACGACGTCGCCCTTCTTGACCTCGGGCTTCGCGCGCGAACCGTCGTCGAGACGACGTCCTTCGCCGACGGCCGTGACCTTGCCGCGCTGCGGCTTCTCGCGCGCCGTGTCGGGCAGCACGATGCCGCCAGCGCTGACTTCCTCGGCGTCGAGGACCTTGAGCACGATGCGATCGTCGAGGGGGCGAATGTTCACCATGGGGCTGGTCTCCTGCAGTGGTTCGTTGTGTGGATGCGGTTGTGTGGGAATGGCTGCTGCGAATGGGTGCGACGGTGTGTGACGTGAGCGCGTGAGCGCGTGGCGCGTGAGTGGGGGACGGCGGGCT
>JAEYTU010000306.1 GCA_023433825.1 Planctomycetota bacterium | reverse complement strand
TCCTCTTCGTAGGCCGGGAAGATCTCGACGACGTCTCCCCGGACCCGAAACGTGCCTGGACCGAAGTCGAAGTTGTCACGGCGGTACTGGATCGATGCGAGCGCGCGCAGCAGCGCGTCCCGGTCCTTCGTGGCGCCGCGCACGAGTCGGACCGAAAGCTCGCGGTAGTACTCGGGACTGCCGAGCCCGTAGATGCACGAGATCGATGCGACGATGACGACGTCGCGTCGATCCATCAGCGAGCGCGTCGCCGAGTTCCGCATCCGTTCGATCGCTTCGTTGATCGACGCGTCCTTCTCGATGTATGTGTCGGTCGTCGGGACGTACGCCTCGGGTTGGTAGTAGTCGTAGTAACTGACGAAGTACTCGACCGCGTTGTCGGGGAAGTAGGTCTGGAACTCGCTGTACAGCTGCGCGGCGAGCGTCTTGTTCGGCGCGAGCACCAGCGTCGGCCGCTGCAGCGCCTCGACGACCTTTCCGATCGTGAACGTCTTTCCCGACCCGGTGACGCCGAGCAGCGTTTGGTCGCGTCGCCCGGACTGCAACCAACCGGTCAATGCGGCGATGGCCGCGGGCTGATCCCCGGCAGGTTCGAAGTCGGAAACCATCCGGAACGGGCGGGACGACATGTCGATCGGGGAGGGTGGGCGAGACGAGCGCGCGAAGCGCAGGCGTTGACAGTCCGGAGGGGGCGATTACGGTGCGCCACCGCCCTCGGCTGCGCAAGGAGCAGGAGCGAGCTACCCAGTGACCCAACGACCCTCGAGTTCCAAGCGTTCGACTTCCTCACGGACCCGCTCCAACGAGGGGCAAGCCTCGGAGAGCCGTCGCAGCGGCGGGCGCGGCGCAGCGGCCGGTCGCGACGCGAAGATGCTCGTCGAATGTCCGCAGTGCAGCGCGCAGTACCGCATTGCGTCCGACTTCACCGACAAGATCACGTGCACGCAGTGCACGCGCGTGTTCTTCCCGAAGGCGACGGCCGGACGCGCACGCCGGCAGAAGAGCTACACCGGGCTCGTGCTCGGCTCGGTCGCCGGGCTCGTCGTCGTGATCGGCATCGGGATCGCGATCAAGGGCGGCTTCGGCGGCACACCGAAGCCGGTCACGCCGGTCGCCGCGCCGCCGCGCGTCGAACTCGGCTGGGCCAACGAGCGCGTCCAATCGGTCGCGAAGTTCGCCCGGGCCATCGCCGACAAGAACGACTTCGACATCGAGCAGTACTCGATCCTTCGCGACGTGCAGCGTCACCTAGCGATCGAGCCGGAGGTGGATGTCGTCAACGCCGACGACCCGACGAAGCAGCGGATCAAGCGGGCGATCTTCACGGCGCTGTTCGAAGGTGAGGCCGGCGCGATCTTCCGCGCGTTCGAGTTCGACGGCGGTCGGTTGATGGACGCGTCGTTCGCGTCTTCGAACGCCGGGAAGGTGTACCTCGACGGCGCACCGCGAGACACGAAGCTGTTCGTCGAGGGCAAGCGGGCCGCCGTCGTGTTCGACTTCGTCTGGCAGGCGCCGTACGCGCGGATCACGCGGTGGGACGTCGTCGAGCAACCAGCGGCGAAACGCGCGACGCGGCCGAAGGACACCTCGACGCCACTGGAGTCGATCGCCGCGCCGGTGCTGAAGGAGACGATGATCGGCGACAAGAAGGTCACGGTGAAGGAGTCGGACGTGGTCCCGCTCGATCACCTCGCCGACACGCCGGAAGACAAGCGGAAGGAGATCGACGCGCTGGTCGCGCAGTACGTCGACATGGCCGCACCGGCGCGACAAGCCGGGCAGGCCCGCGAGGCCCTGAAGAAGATCGGTCGCCCGGCCGTCCCGCGGCTGCTGAACCAGTTCAACTTCTTCCGCGGCGAGACGAAGGACGAGATCGAAGCCATCGGCCGAATCGACCGCTTGCTCCGCGACATGACCGGCGTCGCGTTCAACTACTCGTCGGCGATGCACTCGGTCGGTCAGAACGTCGGCGCCTCCCAGAATGAGCGAGACTCCGCGAAGCGCCAATGGTTCGCCTGGTGGCGTGAGTGGCACAACCGCGACTACACGTACAACATCGACAAGGCCGACGACGAGACGCTGCTGATGACCGAAGAGCAGCTGAAAGCGCGGCAAGCGACGCAGCCCAAGAAATGACGCGCGCATCGCGCCGCGCAGTGCGTCCAACCCTCTCTGGATCACCCCGAGTCCAAGTGACTCTCCCCCGCAGCCCGGTTCGGAACCCATGAGCGTCCTCGCCGTCCAGTGCCACAACTGTGGCGCGAAGTACAAGCTTCCCGAGTCCTTCGACAAGCCTCACGCCAAGTGCAAGCAGTGCGGCGCGACGATCGACGTCGCAGCACAGCGCGCCGCGGCCGCGGCACCCCCGGCGCCGACGCCGACCGCAGTGCCGAAGTCACGGCCGACACCATCGGCCGCGGTGCCGCCAACGGCGGCGTCGACACCGCGTTCGGCGGCGTCGCGGCGCGAGAAGGCGGCCGAGCCCGAGCCGACGGCGCCGGCCGGGCGAACCGGACGCGCGACAGCAGGATCATCCGCGCGCGCGAGCGGTGCCGGGGCGAGCGGTCGCGCAGGCCGGACGCGCGGCGACGCGGCAGCGGCCGAAACCGGACGGCGCGGACGAACGGTCGAGGCCAAGGGCTCGAACAAGGCCGTCGTCTTCGGCGGAATCGGGCTGTTGGCGGTGGCCGTCGTCGTCGTCGTGTTCGTGATGTCCGGCGACGCCCCCGACAGCGGCGACACGACGAACCAAGGT
>JAEYTU010000299.1 GCA_023433825.1 Planctomycetota bacterium | reverse complement strand
GCCGTAGCCACCGCCACCGCCGCCACCGCCGTAGCCACCACCGCCGCCGCCGCGACGGCCACCGCCGCCACCGCCGCCGCCGCCGAAGCCGCCACCGCCGCCACCGGTCGAGCGACGCTTCTCTTCCGCCTCGTTCACCCGGAGCGTGCGGCCGTCGAGCTGCGCGCCGTTCATCGCCTGGATCGCAGCCTGTGCGTCCTCTTCGGTCTCCATTTCGACGAACCCGAACCCGCGCGAACGGCCCGTGTCACGGTCCGTCATGATCATCGCGCTGACGACGCGGCGGCCGTCCGCGGCAAACGCCGCGTTCAGCGACGCATCATCGGTGTCGTACGAAAGATTGCCCACGTAGAGCTTCTTACCCATGGTCACTCCAAACAGACCCTCTCGACATGCTTAGCTCTCACCGATCGATCCACCGAGAAGGTCGATGGCCCATTTTCTCGGGCCCCTTGGCTCGCTCGTGAGTCCGCCCTGCGGCGGATCCAGGTTGCTCACGTTCCCACTCGGGACCGTGAGATTGCATCTCTAATCTTCTCTCTCCGCGGCGTGCACGACCAAGGTCCGGCCATCGAGATCGCTGCCGTCCAGGGCGGCGATCGCGGCCTGCAGATCCTCTTCCGAAGCCATGTCGACGTAAGCGCGACCGAGAAACCGGCCGGTCGCTTCGTCTGTCACGAGCGCGACACTCTGAACCCTGCGACCCTCGTTCTCGAACGCGAGGCGCAGCAGCGCTTCGTTCGCGTCCTTCGGCAGGTTGCCGACAATCAATCGGGTCTTCGTCACGGTTCGGGGTCAGCGGTCTGGTCCCCAGCCCGCATCGCCATGAGCCTTCGCACGAGGACGCGTCAGGAAACCAAAGGACGTCGCCGCTCAGACTGCGCACGACATCAAGGCGGCGCACGGTAGCGCCGCACGGTGGTTCCGCAAGGGCGTCGATCGGAATCCTCTGCAGATCTGCACGGACGGCCACGGGCCGCAGCCCGGCATCGCGACGCCGATCGGGTCCGGCCGAGGTCAACGGAAGGGGTTCCGCAAGCCCGGCGGCCGGCGTGGTTCGGTCCGCGACGCGCCCTGGCCCCGCTCCGCACGCCCGGCCCCGTCAGGCACCGGAACGCGCATGTCGGGATCCGGCTTCGACGCCAGTGCGAGCCGGGCATGGACCCGTGCATCGAGCAACCGCGGCGGATCCGCGGCCAGCAACAGGCGCGACAACCGGAAGTGGAGCCAGAACTCGCCCGGTTGAGCCCCGACCGCGGCCTCCAGCAGCCGAACCGCCACAGCCGTCTCCGGGGGGCGACCGAGCAGCGCCAGCGCCAGCGCGTGCGTCGTCTGCGGGTCGAGCTGCGTGGCGTCGGCCTCGGTCGCATGACGCACCAGAAGGTCCCGGTCGCCCTGAAGCACGGCCCGACGAATCGCGGCCCGCTCGGCGTCCGGATCCAGGCGGTCGGCGATCGACGAGAGCTGCGCCGCGAGGGCGCCGCGTCCCGACACTCGCAGCACGCGGGCCGTCCAGTCCTCGAGACCGCGCGCGATCGACGTCACGATCGCTGGCTCGACTCGCGCGAGGCGGCGCGCCCATTCGTCCGGGGCATCGGCGACGTCGAGTCCGTGGCGGGAGAACACCTGGCGATAGCGCCGGTCGACGTCGTCGACGATCTCGAGTGGTTCGGCCCGAAGTTCGCCGATCCGCACGAACAGATCCGAGTATTGCAGCGCCGACTCGACCCGCTCGGCCACCGCGTCGATCTCGCGAGCCTGTTCCGGATCCGGATCCGCCGCTGCGGCGACGGCGCGTGCGCGTTCGACGGCCGCACGCGCGCCGATCAGATCGTCGCCGCCGCGTTCGAGCCGCGTCGCAGCGTCGAGCAGTGCACGGCGGACTTCGTGGGCGATGCGCTCCGACGCCGCGCGCGACTTCCAGACGAACGACGCACCGACGACGACCGCGCCGACGACCGCGACGGCAAATGCCACCGTCCACCGCCGCGTCGTCCGCTCGGCGCGATGGCGCGCGGCCGCCGTCGCCGCCGCGAGTCGCGCCGCGTCGGCGCGTTCGTCGACGGCGTTGCGCCAGCCGACGAGCGTTCTGTGCACGGCGGCGGCGTCGGCGGGACGTTCCGACGGAGCGGCCGCGAGGCATCGCAGCGCGAGGTCGATCACGGCTGCGTCGGCGCCACATCCGCGCAGCCGCGCATAGGCGTCGTCGAGAGCGGCGTCCTTCGCGCGCGCCAACGCGTCGGGACCGGTGTAGGGCGGCGCGCCGGTCAGCACTTCGCACAGGATCGCGCCGAGGGCGAACACGTCGGAACGCGCGTCGACGGCCGCCGCGTCGCCGCGCGCCTGCTCGGGAGCCATGTACGCCGGCGTGCCGAACACGGCGCCGATCAGCGTCGGCCGCACGTCGTCGCGACTCGTCGACACGGCATCGCGATCGGCGCCCGAAGCCGGTGCTCGCCGCGCATCCGTCGACGTCGCATTCGCAGGCACCTTCGCGAAGCCGAAGTCGGTGACGATCGTCTCGTCGAGCGGACCGACGAGGACGTTCGCCGGCTTGAGGTCCCGGTGGACGACGCCGCGCCGATGCACGTAGCCCATCGTCGCGCAGACCTGCGCGAGCAGCGCGAGGTGGCGATGGCGATCGTGCGACGGATCGGGACGCTCGCGCAGCACGTCCGCCAGCGTCCGGCCGCGAACGACCTGCATCGCGAAGTACGGGCGCCCGCGTCGATCGAGCCCGAGTTCGTGCACCGGGACGAGACCCGGATGCTGCAGCTGACCGACGATCTGCGCCTCCTCGACGAAGCGGCGCACGAGGTCGGCGTCCGAGACGTGCGCTTCGTGCAGCACCTTGATCGCGACGTCGCGACGGAGGTCGGTGTCGTGGACGAGCAGCACGCTGCCGACGGCGCCGCGCGCGATCTCGCCGCGAACGCGATAGCGACCGGTGTCGGCAGCCGACCAGTCGACGCCGGTCCGCACCAGCGGGATCGCCGCGTCGGCCTCGGGGAGGGCGACGCCGTCGGCGCCGATCCGCACCGAGGGCCGCGGCGTGTCGGTTCGAGCGAATGCGGCCGACAGCGCCGCGTCCCAGGACGGCGCATGCGGATCGGGATCGTCGTCGTCTGTGACCATCACACGTCGGCGGCGCCGTCGATGCAGGCCGCGAGGTCGCCGTTCCCGCGTGCCGCCGGTTCTCGCCGGCGAAATCCCGCTCGGTCGATCGACGGCGTCACGGT
>JAEYTU010000287.1 GCA_023433825.1 Planctomycetota bacterium | reverse complement strand
CTGCAGCTCTGGCGGTGTCTGCCCACTGCGCGCCAGGAGCTGACCGACTCGTTGGTGTTCGTCGTGCTGCTGGCCTGGAACGTGCTGTTCCTGTTCGTCAGCCGTCGTCTCGCGCTCGTCCTCGGGCTCGCCTGACGTGTCGCACTCGGCGCGCTTCGCGTCGACGACCCGGCGACTCGCCGCACTGGTCGTCGGCGCGGCGCTGTACGGATTCGCACTCGGATCGGCGCACAGCGGTCTCTACGCGACGCGGAACCTCGTCAAGTTCCCGTTGCTGATCGGTGCGACGGCGTGTGTCTGTGGGCTCAGCTACCTCGTCACGGCGCGTGCGCTCGGTGCGAGCCTGCGTCCGGCAGCGGTTCTCGACGCGGTGCTCGACACGTTCGCGACGCTGGCGGTCCTGCTCGCGAGTCTCGCGCCGCCGGTCTGGTTCGTCGGTGTCGTGCTCGTCGCGACCGACGACGGTCTGCTTGGCGACTACGACCTGTTCCTGATCGCGAACGTCGTCTGCATCGCCCTCGCCGGAACGCTGGCCCTCGGACGCACGGCGCGGGAGCTGTGTCGAACGCATGGACTACGCCCCACGGTCACCGCTCGCGTCCTGCTGGCATGGCTCGCGTTGACGCTGTCGGTCGGCGGGCAGGTGTCGTTCCTGTGCCGCCCGCTGTTCGGGTTGCCGGCGACCCGCGGTGGCTCCCCGCCGTGGTTCCTGTGGACGACGCCGGACGTCCGCGGCGCGTCGAACTTCTACGAGATGGTCTTCGTCACGCTGCGCGGCGCACCGCTGCCGATGCCACGCTGACGGGGCGCGCGGAACGCGCTCACCGTGGCCGGCGATGGATCGCCCATTCGTCGCGGGACGCCAGCAGTTGCTGGCGCCACGACGAGAGCATCGCGAGGAATCGCTCGGTCTCGACCGGGTAGCCCTGCTTCGCCTTCTCGACGGCTTCGGGCGTCCGCAGATGCGAGATGCCCATCGGATGATGGACCTGTTGCGTCGTGACGTCCGGCAACGCCGACATCGCCGTGAACGCGCGGACGACGGTGGCGATCTCGCTCAGCGTCTCGGCGTCGGCGGTCGCGAACCCCGGGTGGGAGATCAACGCGTCGAGCGTCTTCCGCGCCTTCGTGTTGCGTGCCTGCGCGAGCGCCTGGCACAGCGGCGAGCGTGTGATCCCGGTGAACATCGCCGGGTACTTCCCGGTCTCGTAGAAGCGTTCGGCGATCGTCTGGATCGCGGCGTCGTCGGCGTGGCGATGCAATGCAACCAGCAATTCGCCGCGTTGCATCCCGTCGGGACCGAACCGGTCGAACGCCGCGACGAGCCACTCCTGCGCACGGTCCGGGGTCAGGTCCGCCGCGGCGATCACGAAGCCGGCGTCGACGAAACCCGACGTCTTGCCGGTCGTCTCGCGCTGCTTCGTCTCGAGTTCGAGCAGCTTCGGCCCGGTGTCGCGCGGCAGCACCGAACTCGCGTTCGCGAGCACGAACCGTCGCCCTGGACAGTCGGACTGGAACACACCGGAGTCGCCGAACAGCAACGGCAGATCGGGATCGTCGGTCGGATACCGGCCGTCCAGCATCTCGAGCACCGTCTGCGCGCCGAGCTGCTGGGCGGCGGCGATCCGCTCGGCATGCGTCGAGAAGACGCCGTCGTGATCGGGGATGCCGAGGATCGCCAGCTCGCGATCCGGCGACGGGAGCGCGTCGACGGCCGTGCGCACGATGCGGACCCGCTCGTGGACCGGCCATCGGATCGGCGTGACGCCACCAGTCGCGCGCGCGAGTCGGAACAGCGTCCAACCGACGAAGTGCGCCCGCGTCCCGCGACGTTCCCAGTAGTTCGCGAAGTCGGTTGCCGTGTCGACGGTCGCGCGGGCTCTCGTGAACTGGATCGGGAATCGGAGCAAGCCCTCGACGACCTCCCGCACGGTCATCGGCTGCGTCTTGTACGCCGGTGTCGGGATGCGCCCCTCCGAGAGCGTGCCGAAATCCATCGCGCGACCGATCTCTCGCATCGCCGACGCGAACGTCGGCGCCGCGTCGTTCAGGAGGATCGCCACCATCGGCAGCATGACCGGATCCTCGCTGTCGAATGCCAACATCGCGCCGAGCGTCCGCACGCGCGCATCGTGATCACCCAGCAGGGCACGGAGTTCGGTGCGCGTCGCGGGGCGTTCGCCGAGCGTCGCCAACGCATCGAGCCCGGGCCCGAGCCTGATGCCGATCGACTGCCCATGCGACCGCCGGTGGCGACCGTAGAAGAACTCGCCGTAGTCGATCGACTCGATCGTTCCCGCGGCGGCGACGCAGGCGTCACGCAGGGACGTCGGAGCCTGCGGTTGCGCCGGCAGGCACGGCAAGGTGGTCAGGAGTAGCAGCAGTCTTCGCATCGTTCGTCCTCTCGTCGCGCACGCTATGCCGCCGGTCCCGGTCGTTCGGTAAGTGGTGTGTCAGATGTCGCTGTCGCCGATCGCGAACCGCCATGCCGCGCGGTAGCGCGGGACCTCGTGCCAGTGATGCGGTAGTCGAAACACCGTGCGGACGTCACTCCGTTCGGTCGCGAATCCGAGCCGGGTCAAGGTCGTCGCGTGCGGATCGGTCGGGCTCGTCCAGATCTCGACGCGACCCTGGCGCAGCTTGCGTGCGATCGTCAACGCGCGGTGCAGCAACGCCGACAGGACGCCGGGTTCGGTCGGTGGGACGACGAGTTCGGAGACGGCGAGGATCGGTTGACGTTGCCAATCCGGCCGCAGGAT
>JAEYTU010000259.1 GCA_023433825.1 Planctomycetota bacterium | reverse complement strand
CCACTTCGTCTGCCAGTCGGCGAACGCGTCGCGGAATTCGGCGTCGGGCTTGCGCGCAGCGGCGTCTTGCTGCTGCTGTGCGGGGAGGGCCGCCGTCGCTCCGAGGAGCGTGACGAGCGAGAGAGCTGCGAACGTGCGGAACGACATGAACGGGGACCTTTCGGGAGCGTGGCCAATGCGCATCGACGCCCGTTCGACGTTCGCAGGGTCACGCGGTCAGTCGATCGGCGTCGTCACGAGCCGTGGGCCGAGCGCGATCGTGTGTCGGCCGCCGACGAGAACGCCGATCGGGCGCAGCGCGCAGCCGTCGCGGCGGATCGCGACGCCGTTGCGCGCATGGCAGATCTCGGCGCCGCTGCCCGGGCGTTCGACGTTCAAGTTCGTCGTGATCATTCGCTCGATCCACGCGACCTCGAACGCGCGGTCGACCGGTTCGCCGCGTCGCTGGAGTTCGAGCACGGCGAGGATCGCGTCGATCTGTGGGATGGAGTCGTAGGTCAGCAGGAACCGACCGGCGTGGCCGAGGTGTTCGGCGATCGATTCCAGCGACTGCAGCAGCTCGCGCGCGCGCAGCCATGCATCGCGGTGCGGATCGAAGATCACGCGTGGCGCGGGCGGGTCGTAACCGACGAGCAACTTCACGTTGTCGGTCCAATGGATGCCGGACACACAGGTCCGCAGATACAGCGCCATGTCGTCGGACGCAGTCTTCCACTTCCCGCGTTCGGTGTGCGGAACCAGTTCGGGGTCGGGATGCGACGCGAGCGTCGTGGCGACGAATCGATGCACGACGGCGGCGATCGTCTGCGGCGGCGGCGGTGGCTCGGCGCGGATCGCCGCGATCCAGTTCGCGCGTGCCTCGACGCGCGTCGTCGCGCGTGCGACGGCCTCGATGTCGATCGCCGTCGGTGCGATCCACTGCGGAAGGTCGACGTCGCGCCCGGCGCGCGCACCGAAGAGCGCCGTGTCGCAGCGGTGCAGTTCGTGGTCCTTCGGCGACCAGGCCTCGACGCGTGCCTCGCGCTGCAGCAGCGCACGCAGCTCTGCCGTGTGCTCGCCATGGAACGTCAGGTAGCGCTGCGCGCGCTTCATCCGTAGCAGCCACGCATTCGCGTCGGTGCGCCATCCCGACTCCGCCGGTCGCACCGCGCAGTCGCGCCAATCGGTCGGGGTCGGCCGATCTGCGAATCGCGTCGTCCCGATCGCACCGGTTCGCACGTCGTGTGCGTCTTCGCCGCGAAGCGTGCCGCGTTCGTGGCCGCCGGGCGGCGTTCGCGCGAGCAAGGTGCGCGTGGTCTCCAGGATCGCGAGGACCCGATCGTCGTTCCCATGCTCGGCGTGCCGCTCGGCAACGAGAGCCTTCAGACGTGCGTCCATCTGCCGGGCGCGCAGTCGTTCGACATTCTCGCGATGACACAGGATCGAGATTCCCGCCGCCTGCACGAACCAACTTGGGTCGAGCAAGACGGCATCGATTCTCACGCCCTTGCGAAACCTGTCCTGCAACGCGCGCGCCATCGATCCGTGCACGGTCGCCGGATCGGACTCGGGTTCCGGCTCGTACGCCGGCACGCCGGCACACGCCGTCAGCGTCAGAACGAAACCGAGAACGACGGCGAACGAGGCGCCACGTCGACGGCGCACGAATCGAGGGTGTCTCATCGCAATGCATCCCATTCGGTCAACGGGTCCAGCCCGCCGTCCGCCGGCCGCACGCGTCGCGCGCGCAATGCACGCTGGATCGTGACCGCGCGTTCGGCCAGTGCTGCGTCGTCGGCACGCAACGCCGCGAGACGTCCGACCTCGACCGATGGCAGCGCCCAGATCGAGAACGCCGTGCCGTGGCTCCAGACGACGACGTTCTTCTCGCCGCGCGCGAGTTCGTCCGGAGTCGGCGGCACACCGTCGTCCTGCCACCGAATCGCTGTCGCGACGATCGGCGCGGCTGGACCGTCGAGGCTCCAACCGTGGCGCAACAGGTTCAGCGCGAGACCGTTCGCCAGTTCGCCGGCGCGTGGATCCTCGAGGACCCGGTGCGCGGCGGCGAAGCCGACGACGGCCAGCGCGTCCTGCCACGGTGCCCACCACGGTGTCTTCCCATCCAACTGACGGGCGTCGGGCGGCATCGCGAGGAATGGGCGCAGCCGTTCCGCCGGCAACTCGCGACCGACCCAGCACGGGTGATAGATCCGTTCGATCCGCTCGCGCATCCGCTGCGCCACGCGCTCGTCCCCGGTCGCGAGGTAGATCCAGCAGCCAGCGTGCAACGTTCGTCCGGCGCCGCGCGGCGCACCGGGGCCCGACGTCGACAGCGCCGGATCCGTCGTCTGTCCGGCGAGGAACAGCCGCGCCTCGTGCTCGAGTTCGCGCCGCACCCAGTGCTTGCCGGTCAGCAATGCGAATGCGCCGATCGCGTTCGAGCTCCAGTGCTCGCGATCCTTGCCGGTCCAGCCGTGCGCTTCGAACTGCGGCTCGGGGCAACGCTTGCCGAGCCGATCCTTCGACACGTCGCAATGCCAGTGCGTGCGGCCCGACCAGACGACCCAGTTCGGATGTCGCTCCGGTTCGACTGGCGCGCCGTCGGCCTCGAAGCAGTGCACCGGCCGCAATGCCTCCTGCAGGACCGATGCCTCGAGTTCGTGCAGGAACGACGGCAACCCGCTCCACGCGACGACCGATCCCTTGACGACGCCGAAGTCGGCCTGATCGCCGCTCTGCGCCGCGTTGCGCGCGAGGCCGTGCGGACCGTTGCGATACGGATCCGCCGGCGGGCGGTCCTCGGCGACGAAGCGTCCGTGGCGTTGCGCGAGCATCGTTCGCAGTCCCGGTCCCTGCAGCCATGGCGGCGGTTCCGGCACGTGGCCGAACGGACCGAACGCGCCACTGTCCTGCCAAGCCGTCGCCGCGAGTGGCGCCAGCAGCACGGCCGCGCGCAGCGTTTCGTCGCGCAGCGAGCGATCGCCGCGCAACGGCGGAACGAGCACACCGCTGCGCCGCACGCCCTGGCCGTCGCCGAGCACGCCGTTGCGCAGCACGACGACGCGGCTGCCGTCGGCGCGAAGTTCGACCGGCATCGCGAACCTTCCGGCGTGCCGCGGCAGGAACGCGAGTCCCGTGCAGTCGACGACGAGTTCGTCGAAGCGCGCCTCCATCGCCTCGGTCGTCGGATCGCTGAAGAAGAACGCGAAGTCGACCCACAGGTGCTCTTGGCCCGCGTACCGCTCGACGATCAGCTCGCAGACGATCCCGGTCTCGGGGATACGTGCGACGAACAGCGCGACGTCGCGTGCCGCATTCGTGACGAGCACTTCGCGCAACTGCGGCGTCGCCGTCAGCGCGCGGCCGTCGCGTCGCACACCGACGACGATCTTGAACGGCACCGACACGCGCGCCGGATCGACCGCTGGTCCGGGGCCCGTTCGCAGTGCGAAGCGGCGTTCCGACAGCGCGTCGAGCCGAGTCCGGAAGTGGCACAGCGCGTGTCGCAGCGAGCCGTCGGGCCAGCGCGCGCCGAACGGTTCGAAGACGGTTTCGCAGTCCTCGACGTGCAGATCGGGGAGCTCCGCGACGGCGCCGCGCGCGAACGGGACGACGGCCGAGCACCATTCCTCGCGTGCCGTCGGCGCGAGGTTCTGCACGACGATCGGCGCGCTCGGTGCAGCCGGCGTTTGCGCGATCGTCGACGTCGCGAAGCACCCGTTCGCCGTCAGCAGGAGCACTGCCCAGGCCACCCC
>JAEYTU010000197.1 GCA_023433825.1 Planctomycetota bacterium | reverse complement strand
CTGCCGTGACGCGCTGCCGTGACGCCACGCCGCGCCGCTCGCATGCGCCCGTCGCGCGTGCGTCCCCCGGAAAAGCAGCCGGGCGGGCCTGTCGACCCACCCGGCTCGTCCCGTGCGAGGCCCTGCGGCCTCTCTCGTCTCTCGTTTCTCTCTCGTCTCTCGCGCCGGCGAGTCCCTTCGTCGGCGCGCATGTTGGACAGCGAGAGAACGGACGACCCCACACAGAATCTCCCAAGAATCTCGATTCGCCCCGCCGCCCCGCACGGACACGGTGCTTGACGCGGATCTTTTAGTCGACTACGCGTAGTCGCCTTCTCGATCCTCGACAGGTGCGACCCGTGACCGCGACCCCCGATCCAACCGACCGCGAACTCGAAATCCTGAAGGTGCTCTGGGACCGCGGCGAGGCGACGGTCCGCGAGGTCTACGCGGCACTCCGCGACCGCATCCCGATCGTCCAAGCGACCGTCCAGGCGTTCCTCCGAACGATGGAGCAGAAGGGCCTCGTCGCGCACCGCGTCGATGGCCGCAGCTTCATCTACCGCGCGACCGCGGCCCGGCGTGGGACGACGAAGCACCTCGTCTCCGACCTGCTCGATCGCGTCTTCGACGGCGCCGTCGACCAGCTCGTCGAGCACGCGCTCGCCGTGCGACCGCCGCGGGCCGAGGAGATGCAGCGCCTGCGTGAGCTTCTGGCGGAGGCCGAAGCCCGAAGCCAGCGAGCGGAGGACGAACCGCGATGACCACAGGAACGCTCGCGCTCGACGTCGTCGTCGCGGTCACGGCCGTCCTCGCGGTCGGCGTCGTCGCCGTCCTCGTCCGCCGTTCCCCCGCGGAGCGGCAGCGACACGTCGAGGCAGCCGTGATGGGGGCGCTGCTGGTCGGCCTGCTCGTCGTCGTCCCACTGCCGCGCTGGTCGGCCTCCGGCGCGTCGACCGAAGCGTCCGGACGCGTCGCACCGCAGGTCTCGTCCGAGCCGTCGGCCGACGCCGCGGACCTTGCCGTTCCCCGCGTGATCCCCCGCGCAGCGCTCCCGGGTCCGATCGATGTCGTCGCTGCGACAGCCGAAACGGCAGAGGGAGCGGCACCGAACGCACCTCCGGCGGCCGCGACCGACGCCGTGTCCACCGACGCGATCGCAACGGACGCGATGACCGCGGACGCGCTGGCTCCCGACGCTGCGGCCGCGACCGCGCCCGACTCGACCCGGACCGTGAACGTCGCGACGGCGCTCGTCGTCGCACACCTCGGCGGGGCCGTCGTCGCGTTCGTCTGGCTGCTGGCCGGCTACGTCCGACTCCGCCGCCGGATCGCCGGTGCGACCCCATTGCCGGTCGCCGTGCTGCGCGACCTCCCGCCGCCGCCCAGCGGTGCACGCCTCGTCGTCGTCGCCGCGCCGCTGCGCCCGTTCTGCGTCGGCTGGCGCCGCCCGACGATCGTCGTTCCGCAGTCGCTCGTCGACGGTCCGCGCGACGTTCTGTGCGCGATCCTTCGCCACGAGTACGCGCACGCCGCGCGCGGCGACGGGTTCGGGCGGCTGTTGCACGCGATCGCGTTGCCGGCGCTGTGGTCGCACCCGCTGTTCTGGTGGCTGCAGCGTCACTGGCGGTTCGCCGCCGAACGAATGGCGGACGAACTGGCCGCGAAGCCCGGGCGCGTCGCCTACGCCCGCGCACTGCTCGATTACGCGGAGCGGCACGCCGCCGCACCCGCACCGCTCGCCCCGATGTCGATCCTTTGGTCGACGTCGGACTTCTATCGGAGGATGACGATGCTGCTGCAGCGAGAGAACGTCCGCTTGGACGAGGTCGGTCGCCGTGCGCGTGTGATGCGCGTGTTCCCCCATGTCGTGATCGTCGCGCTGTGCGCCGGGTTCTTCGGCAACCCGCTCGCCGCGCAGGACGAGGCCGCGGTCCGCGAGCAGTTGCTGACGCTGCAGCGGCAGAACGCGATGTTGCGCGCACAACTCGACTCGATGCGAGCCGAGGTGCAGGCGCTGATGGCGGCGCGGCGTGACGCCGAAGCCCAAGACGACCCGACCTCGGCGAAGCTGCGCTTTCTCTATGGCGAGCTCGACTCGATGGTGGCCGAACTCCAGGCGGGGATGGCGGCGCGGCGGCACCCCGAAGCGCAGCTCCCGCGGGTCTTGGATCGAGTCGCAACCGCAATCGCGGCCGAACGCGAGGCAGCCGAGAAAGTCGTCGTGGCCGAGGAACCGGTGCGGGCTCGAGAGTTCTCCAAGATGATCGCCGAGTCGTTCGAGTCGAAGGATCGCAGCGGACTGCTGTCGCGGCTGATCGAGGAACGCGACGAACTGCTCGCGAAACGCGAGTCGGTGGACGAGTCCGACCGGAAGACGCTCGAAGCCAAGCTCAAAGACACGGTCGATTGGATCGCGCGCCTCGAGACCGAACGCGTCGCCGATCTCGACGAGACGCGGAAGCAGCGGGTCGCGGAGCGGA
This sequence comes from Planctomycetota bacterium, assembly GCA_023433825.1. Classification (GTDB taxonomy): domain Bacteria; phylum Planctomycetota; class UBA1135; order UBA1135; family UBA2386; genus JAEYTU01. The sequence goes on along the minus strand of JAEYTU010000197.1, from coordinate 6,740 downwards.
TGAAGGCGCAACGTGCCGAGGCAGAGAAGCGTCAGGTGGAGGCCGAGCGCGCGCGGCAGGCGGAATTGGCGAAGCGCTTCGCGACGACCGAGGCCGAACTCGCCGAAGTCGAACTGCATCGCGCGCTGGACCGCGATCTCGGTGGGCGGCCCGCATTCGATCCGCAGTCGAACTCCGTGCGCAGCCTGCACGACAGCCTCGAACGGCTGATCGAGCACACGTCTGCGCTGAAGCTCGCCCGCGAGCAGTTCCAGCGCAGCCAGAAACTCGCCGAGGTCGGACACGTGTCGGCCGACGAGCATGCGGCGCTTCGCCACAAGATCGCCGTGCACGAGCAGAAGCTCGAACTGGCGCGCGCGATCCTCGAGAGCGAACGCGACGCCGCGGAAGCGGAGATCGAGGTCCTGTCCGCGCAGCTCAAAGGTCCCGACGTCGACGCGGTGACGCGCGCCCGCATCACCGCACAGATCGCGCGGGCGAAGGCGCGCGTCGACCTGATGCAGCGCTTCCGGCGCTGACGCTCACGAATCCGGGTCGTAGGCGAGGTTGGGCGCCAACCAGCGCTCGGCCTCGCGCATCTCCATTCCCTTGCGGCGCGCGTAGTCCTCGACCTGGTCGCGATCGATCGCGCCGACCGAGAAGTACCGCGCCTCCGGATGCGCGAGGTAGATCCCGCTGACGCTCGCCGCCGGCGTCATCGCGCAGCTCTCGGTCAGCTGAATGCCGGCCACCGACGCGTCGAGCAGGTCGAACAGCTTCCGCTTCTCGGTGTGATCCGGACACGCCGGGTAGCCATACGCCGGTCGAATGCTGCGGTACTCCTCGCGCACCAACCGGTCGTGGTCGACGTCCGCACCGTCGGGGAAGCCCCACTCGGCGCGCGCGCGCTTGTGCATCCATTCGGCGAACGCCTCGGCGAGCCGATCGGCGAGCGCCTTGACGAGGATCGACGAGTAGTCGTCGTGACGATCCTCGTAGTGCTTCGCGAGCTCCTCGGCGCCGATGCCGGCCGTGACCGCGAAGCCGCCGACGTAGTCGACGAAGCCAGAGTCGACCGGTGCGACGAAGTCGGCGAGCGACAGCGTCTTCGTCGCGTCCTCCGGCGGGCGCTGCTGGCGCAGCATCGGCAGCCGCGCGAGTTCGCCGGAACGCGCTGCATCGGTCCACAGGACGACGTCGTCGCCGACCGCATTGGCCGGCCAGAACGCGAGCACGCCGCGCGCCTTCAGCAGGCCCTTCGCGACGATCTCGTCGAGCAGCGTCTTCGCGGCGCCGTAGAGGTCGCGTGCCGCGGCGCCGAGGCGAGGGTCGTCGAGGATCGCCGGGAACTTGCCGCGCAGCTCCCACGCCGCGAAGAAGAACTGCCAGTCGATGAAGTCGACGAGTTCCGCGAGCGGCACCTCGAACTGCCGGACGCCGGTGAACGTCGGCGTCGCGATCGTGTCGGCCGTCCACGTCATTTGCGGCCGGCGCTGCAGCGCGACCGTGTACGGCATCAGCGGCTTGTCGACGCGCTTCGCGTGAAGTTCACGCAGTCCCTGCTGCAGCGCGCGGTTCTCGGTGTCGAGCGCGATCGCGCGTTCGGCGTCGAGCAGCGACGCGACGACGCCGACGACGCGCGATGCGTCCTTCACGTGGATCGTCGGATGGCCGTAGGCCGGCGCGATCCGCACCGCCGTGTGCTGCTTGCTCGTCGTCGCGCCGCCGATCAGCAGCGGCGTCGTGAACCCCTGCCGCTGCATCTCGCGCGCGACCGTCACCATCTCGTCGAGCGACGGCGTGATCAGCCCGGACAGACCAATCACGTCCGCCTTCTCCTCGCGCGCCGCGTCGAGAATCTTCTGGAACGGAACCATGACGCCGAGGTCGACGACTTCGTAGGCGTTGCAGCGCAGCACGACGGCGACGATGTTCTTCCCGATGTCGTGCACGTCGCCCTTCACCGTGGCGATGACGATCTTCCCCTGCGAACTCGGGCCGCCGCTCGCCTGCTGCTCGGCGAGCATGAACGGCGTCAGGTACGCGACGGCGCGCTTCATCACGCGCGCGCTCTTGACGACCTGCGGCAGGAACATCTTGCCGGCACCGAACAGGTCGCCGACGACGCGCATGCCGTCCATCAGCGGGCCTTCGATGACGTGCAGCGGCCGGCCGAGTTCGACGCGCGCGGCCTCGGCGTCCTGTTCGACGAAGTCGACGACGCCGTGGACGATCGCGTGCGCCAACCGCTCGGCGACCGGTGCGTCGCGCCACGCGAGATCGCGTTCCTGCTTCTTGCCGTCGCCCTTGACCGTCTCCGCGAATCCGACCATCCGCTCCGTCGCGTCCGGGCGCCGCGCGAACAGGATGTCCTCGACGTGCTCCAGCAGTGCCGGCGGGATGTCGGCGTACACCTCGAGCTGCCCGGCGTTGACGATCCCCATGTCGAGCCCGGCGCGGATCGCGTGATAGAGGAACGCCGAGTGGATCGCCTCGCGGACGCGGTTGTTGCCGCGGAACGAGAACGACAGGTTGCTGATCCCGCCGCTGACCTTCGCGCCCGGGCAGCGCCGTTTGATCTCGCGCGTCGCCTCGAGGAACGCGATCGCGAACCGCTCGTGCTCCTCGATCCCGGTCGCGATCGCGAGCACGTTCGGATCGAAGATCACGTCCTGCGGGAGGAATCCGGCCTTCTCGATCAGCAGCCGGAACGCGCGCTCGCAGATCGCGACCTTGCGCTCGACGGTCTCCGCCTGCCCGACCTCGTCGAACGCCATGACGACGACCGCGGCGCCGTAGCGGCGGATCGTGCGCGCCTTGTCGAGGAAGTCCGCTTCACCCTCCTTCAGGCTGATCGAGTTGACGATGCACTTGCCCTGCACGCACTTCAGTCCGGCGAGCAGCACCGACCACTTCGAGCTGTCGATCATGATCGGGATCCGCGAGATCTCGGGCTCCGACGCGATCAGGTTCAGGAAGCGCGTCATCGCGGCCTCGGAGTCGAGCATCCCCTCGTCCATGTTGACGTCGAGGATGTTCGCGCCGTTGCGGACCTGATCGAGCGCGACCTCCAGCGCCGTCGTGTAGTCGTTCGCGCGGATCAGCTTCGCGAAGCGCGCCGAGCCGGTCACGTTCGTCCGTTCACCGATCGTCAGGAAGTTCGTGTCGGGGCGAACGACGAGCGCCTCGAGCCCCGAGTACACGGTCAGTCCGTCGGGCTCGGTCGGCCGCCGCGGCGGAAGGTCGCGCACGGCTTCGGCGATCGCGCGGATGTGCTCCGGCGTCGTGCCGCAGCATCCGCCGACGACGTTGACGAAGCCGCTCTCGGTGAACTCGCGCAGCAGCTTGCCGGTCGTCTCGGGCAACTCGTCGTACTCGCCGAACGCGTTCGGCAGGCCGGCGTTCGGGTAGCACGTGACGTAGGTCGTCGCGACGCGCGCGAGGTCCGCGAGGTACGGCCGCATCTGCGCCGCGCCGAGCGCGCAGTTGATGCCGACCGTCAGCGGGCGCGCATGCGCGACCGAAGCCCAGAACGCGTCGATCGTCTGACCGGACAGCATCCGACCGCTGCGATCGGTGATCGTCGACGAGATCATCAGCGGCAGGCGGATCCCAAGTTCGTCGAACACTTCCTCGATCGCGACGATCGCGGCCTTGCAGTTCAACGTGTCGAACACGGTCTCGACGAGCAGCAGGTGCACGCCGCCCTCGATCAACGCCCGCGTCTGCTCGCGATAGGCCGCGACGACCTGCTCGAACGTGACCGCGCGGAACGCCGGATCGTTGACGTCGGGCGAGAGCGACAGCGTGCGGATCGTCGGGCCGATCGCGCCGGCGACGAAGCGCGGGCGATCCGGCGTCTTCGCCGTGAACCGATCGGCGCATTCGCGTGCCAGCCGCGCGGCCTCGCGGTTCAGTTCGGGAACGATCGACTCGAGCCCGTAGTCCGACTGCGCGATCGACGTCCCGTTGAACGTGTTCGTCTCGAGGATGTCGGCGCCGGCTTCGAGATACGCGTCGTGGATCTCCGAGATGATCGCCGGCTGCGTCAGGACGAGGATGTCGTTGTCGCCCTGCAGGTCGTGCGCGTGGTCGCGGAAACGCGTGCCGCGGTAGTCGGCCTCGCCGAGTCGGTGCCGCTGGATCATCGTGCCCATGGCGCCGTCGAGGACGAGGATGCGCTGGTCCAGAGCAGCGCGAAGGCGCGGCGTCGGGTCTTCGGGTGTGGTCATCGGTTCGGTTTGCTGCGCGTGGGGCGGGTCGGGCTCGTCCGAGCCGTCGAGCGTTCGGTGGGACGGACCGTCGCACGGTCCGGTGGGCGTTCCGCCGAGGCGACGAACGTCGCCGGCAGGTCGCCCTTCGCGTGGACCGACGCATGCACGTCGATCCGGATCTTCGTCAAGCCTGCGTCCTTCAACCAACGGCGGACCTCGTCGGGCTCGAAGCCGAGCCAGACGACGCCGAGTTGCTGACGCATCCAGTCGCGGTCGTGGCTGACGAAGTCGACGACGACGACCTTGCCGCCCTCACGGACGACGCGCGCCATCTCGGTGATCGCCTGGCCGGGGGCCGCGACGTAGTGGAGGACCATGTGGGCGAACGCCGCGTCGACGCTGGCGTCCTCGAGTGGCAGATGGTGCGCCTCGCCACGTCGGAACTCGACGCCGCGCACGCCGGCGGCGCGCAGGTTCTCTCGCGCCGCTTCGAGCATCCGCTCGGAGTGGTCGATCGCGACGACGGCGACGCCGGACTCGGCGAGTTCGCGCGCGAGGATCCCGGTGCCGGTGCCGATGTCGGCGACGCGGAGGTCGGCCGGGACGAGCCGACCGATCGCGCGCGCGCGCTGTGTGTCGTCGTGGAAGACCTGCCGCAACGCGTCCCACTCGGGGGCGATCCCGTCGAACCAGTTGCGCGCACGCGTCGCGCGGGCCTTGCGGACCGACAGCAGCGAGTCGGCATCGCGCAGTGCGACCGGGTCGTCCTGCAGCGCGCGTCGCGCCAGCGCCCATGCATCGCGCCACTGCGGGTCCTGCGGCGGCGGGAAGCGGTAGTAGACGAACGTTCCGTCGCGGCGGTCCTGCAGCAGCCCGACCTCTTTCAGGATCGCGAGGTGCCGCGAGACCGTCGATTGCGCGAGGTCGAGAACCTCGGTCAGGTCCTGCACCGCGAGCTCCTCGCGTTCGAGCAGCGCGAGGATCCGCATCCGGACCGGCTCGTGCAGCGTCTTGAAGACTCGGTGCAGCGTTTCCACGAAGGCGGGCACCATATCGATGGAGCCGGATATCCGGATGGAGATTCTCACGCTGATCTTTGCTCGACGAGAGCGCGTGGCGGTCAGGTCGATGGCGTCGGGCGGTCGATATCCTCCGCGCCCCTCGAACCTGCATGACTCGCGTCCTCGTCGTCGTCGTCAACTTCCGCACTCCGGACCTGACCGTGCAGTGCCTCGCGTCCGTGGCTGCCGAACGCGAAGACCTCCCGGGGCTCGAGGCGGTCGTCGTCGACAATGCGTCGGGCGACGGTTCCGCCGACCGCATTCGGTCGGCGATCGCGGCTGCCGGCTACGGCGACTGGGCGACGCTGCACGAGAGTCCGCGCAACGGCGGGTTCGCGTTCGGCAACAACGAAGGGATCCGACCCGCGCTGCAGCGCGCCACGCCGCCCGACTACGTGCTGCTGCTGAACTCCGACACGTACGTCCGCCGTGGTGCCATCGGTGCGCTCGTGCGGTTCCTCGAGTCGCACCCCGACGCCGGCATCGCCTGCAGCCGGCTCGAGGACCCCGATGGAACGTGGCAACAGTCGCGCTTCCGCTTCCCGACGTTCTGGAGCGAGGTCGAGCACGGCTTCCGGTTCGGACCGGTGACGCGCCTGCTGCGCCGTCACATCGTCCCGTTGCCCGAGGCCAGCGAACTGCTCGAAGTCGACTGGGCGGCAGGTGCGTCGATGCTGATCCGCCGCGAGGTGTTCGAGCGCGTCGGCCTGATGGACGACCACTACTTCCTCTACTACGAGGAGACCGACTTCTGCCTGCAGGCGAAGCGCGCCGGGTTCCGTGTCTGGTACGTGCCCGACAGCCGCGTCGTCCACCTCGTCGGGCGCAGCACCGGCGTCACACAGCGCGAGTCGCTGCCGAAGCGGCTCCCGCGGTACTGGTTCGCGTCGCGCTGGCGCTACTTCCGCAAGAACCACGGACGGCTGTACGCGATCGCGGCGACGGTGGCGTTCACGCTCGGGTTCGCGACGTGGCGGTTGCGTCGGTTCGTCACGCGCGTGCCGGATCGCGATCCGCCGCGGATGTTGACCGACTTCGTGCGCTACGGATTCCGCGAAGGCTGATCCGGGATCCGCAGCACGACGCGGACGCCGTCGGTCGCGTTCACGGCTTCCCAGCCGGCGCCCGGCACGGCGACGCGTTCACGCAGCGATGCGATCGCCGCCGCCGGCATCGAACGTGGATCGTCGGTGCGCGCCTCGAGGCGCGCGTGATCGCCGTCGCGGTCGACGCGCAGGTGCAGCCGCCGTGCGGCGCCGTTGCGGTGCGCCGCCGCCACGAACTCCTGCGCGAATCGGTACAGCACGAACTGCGTCGACGGCGCCATCCGCTCGGCGTCGGCGGCGATCGCGACCTCGATCGCGGGGCCGCCACGCGCGGCGTCGGCGAGTTCCGAGAGTGCCGTCGCCAGCGGAACGCGCAGCGCCGCCTCGCCGCGCAGCGCCGACGATGCCTGCGTGACGTCGGCGAGCAGCCGGCGCAGCGT